>JAIQGB010000388.1 GCA_020072905.1 Terriglobia bacterium
GCGCGCCTCCGAAAGCGATCTAGGAAAAAGCAGTGATGGCCCAAGACTAGCGGACTCCGGGAGCATTATCAAGCATAGGAATAAGGTATATTGAGACAATAAACTAGTACATTTTGTCGGAGGTCAGGAAGCCCGGTTTATTGCAACACGAGACGGTGAGGCAATGCCCCAGTCTCACAGGGAGAGACAAATTGTACCGCTCGGACCGAACGCAATGAGTCTTGTAGTGTCGGCCAATCAGGACGCCGCGGACCCGGAAAGCGGCCCTGCGGCACACATCTGTAATGGTAGGGGTGCGGTGCGGCGCGCCGTGCCCCATCGAGACATGTGGGCAGCGGGAGAGGTTACTGCGCGTCTCCGGTTGTACGAATCCGCATCCCGTAAAACGACCGGTAGACGAAGTAGAACGAAACCGCAAAGAATCCGGCTGCCAGGCTTCACGGCAAGTTCCACTGCCAGCAGGCCGAAGAGCGTGGTGAACTTGATGATGGGGTTGAGCGCCACCGACGAGGTATCCTTGAACGGGTCGCCCACCGTGTCGCCGACGACGGTCGCGTCATGGAGGGGAGTGCCTTTTTCCTTCAGTTCGACCTCCACAATCTTTTTCGCGTTGTCCCAGGCTGCGCCGGCGTTCGCCATGAAGATCGCCTGATAAAGACCGAAGACGGCAATCGAAATCAGGTAGCCGATGAAATAGAAGGGCTCCACGAAGGCGAAAGCCAGCGTGGCGAAGAACACCGCGATAAAAATGTTCAACATGCCCTTCTGCGCATATCGAGTGCAGATTTCGACGACCTTCTTGCTGTCCTTGATCGACGCCTTCTCGACCCCCTCGAGCTTGATATTGGCTTTGATGAACTCCACCGCACGATAGGCGCCGGTGACCACCGCCTGGGTCGAAGCCCCCGTGAACCAGTAGATGATTGCTCCCCCGGTAACCAGCCCCAGCACGAACGGCGCGTGCAGCAATGACAATTTGTCCACGTTCGCCGAGAGGCCGAGGGTGAGCGCCATGATGATGGAGAAAATCATGGTCGTCGCTCCGACGACCGCCGTGCCGATCAGCACGGGCTTGGCCGTGGCCTTGAACGTGTTGCCCGCCCCGTCATTGGCCTCCAGCATTTCCTTGGCCTGGTCGAAGTTCACATCCAGATTGAAATCCCTCTTGAGTTCCTGGTGGATGTTGGGAATGTGCTCGATGAGCGAAAGCTCGTAGACCGATTGCGCGTTGTCCGCCACGGGGCCGTAAGAATCAACCGCGATCGTCACCGGGCCCATGCCCAGAAAGCCAAAGGCCACCAGCCCGAAGGCAAAGACCGGCGCCGCGAGCATGAGGTTCTCCAAACCCTGTAAGCTGACCCAGGAACCGAGGGCCATCAGCAGCATCATCGCCAGCCCCAGGTAGTAAGCGGAAAAGTTGCCGGCTACAAAGCCCGACAGGATATCCAGCGACGCGCCGCCTTCCCGCGCCGAGATCACGACCTCCTTAACGTGCCGAGACTCGGTGGAAGTGAAAACTTTAACCAATTCAGGGATGAGAGCGCCGGCCAGCGTCCCGCAGGAAACGATCGTCGAGAGCTTCCACCACATGGAGGGATCTCCGCCCAGGCTGGGGATAATGACGGCAGAGATCGCATAGGTCAGCGCAATCGAAGTGAAAGAGGTGATCCAGACAAGCCAGGTCAGGGGCGTCTCGAAGTTCATCTTCTCGACGTTCAAGTACCGTGCCTTGGCGATCGCCTGGTTGATGAAGAAAGCCGCCGCGGCGGCCACCAGCATGACGACGCGGATCACGAAGATCCAGACGAGCAATTGCACCTTGATCGTCGGGTCCTTGACTCCCAGCAGAATAAAGGTGATCAGCGCGACGCCCGTCACGCCGTAGGTTTCAAACCCGTCGGCGGTCGGCCCCACCGAATCGCCCGCGTTGTCTCCCGTGCAGTCCGCGATGACGCCCGGGTTTCGCGCGTCGTCCTCCTTGATCTTGAAGACGATTTTCATAAGGTCGGAGCCGATGTCCGCAATCTTGGTGAAAATGCCCCCGGCGATACGCAGGGCAGACGCACCCAGCGACTCGCCGATCGCGAAACCGATGAAACACGGGCCGGCATAATCCCCTGGAACGAAGAGGAGGATGATGAGCATCATCAGGAGCTCGACGCTGATGAGCATCATGCCGACGCTCATCCCGGCACGGACGGGAATCGTGTAGACGGGAAATGGCTTGCCGCCCAGACTGGCAAACGCCGTGCGGGAATTCGCGAAGGTGTTCACGCGGATGCCGAACCACGCCACTCCGTAGCTGCCGCAAATGCCGACCACGCTGAACAACAAGATAACCACAACGCGTAGGGCCTCATATTTGAGCAGGACGCCAAAGTACAGCACGATGATGGCGGCGATGAAGACCCAGAGCAGGAGGAGGAATTTGCCCTGCTGGACCAGGTAGGTCTTGCAGGTCTCCCAGATCAACTGGGAGATCTCTGCCATGGCATGGTGCACGGGGAGGTTTTTCAGGCTGCTGTAAATAACCAGCCCAAAGAGCAGCCCAAAGATGCAGAACAGAATGCCCACCATCAGCAGCCTGTGGCCACCGATGCCGAGGAATTGGACTTGAGAAAAGTCGGGAAGCTGCAGATTGGCCTCGCCGGCTGCAGCCTCGGGAGGCTTGGCCAAAGCCCGGGTCGCCCCCAGCAAGGCCATTGTGACGCCCGCCGCCAGGGTCTTGGCGACTCGGCATCGACAAGACCAGGCACGCGCCAGCCAAGTCCACATTGGCCGCCAACAGGCCTCGGCGATTTCTGTTCCCAACTTCAAATCCCGTCGGGCGAAGATCGCCGCGACGATTAGAGAAAGCACACTGATGGTTAGGATTGCGGGAAGGTGCATCGAATTTCCTCCGACCGACTATCGCTTTCTTGCCCCCGAGGCGGGTTAGGTCGGACTTGCCGACTTAAAGTCTTCGGGAGAGCTGTCAGATAGGACTCCGAGCGCTGACGAAAGAGAAGCTTTATAACACACCCGAAAAAAGAGCGTCAAGGATGGGGTTCAAAAGAGCACGCGACTCGGACAATTTTTCGTCTGTTGAGACGAGCAATTCCCCACGCCACCCTTTCCTCCTGCAACGAGGGTGCCAGTTCCGCCGGGCGGTCGCAAACCGCCCCGCGGTTGACGTCCACGGAAGCGCTGTGGTATCAACGCGGGGCACTCAAAAAAAGGGGCACAACTTGAAACCCAAGGTCTTCGTCACCCGACCGCTTCCCCAGCGCGCAATCGACCTCCTCGCCGCGCAGTGTGCGGTTCAAGTTCATCCTTCTGATTCCGCGCTCAAACCGCCACAACTCGGCGAAGCCTGCCGCGATGTCGAGGGATTGCTGGCCGTGGGCGTGCGCGTCAGCGAGGAGGTGCTGAGCCAGGCGGCGAAACTCCGCGTGGTCGCCAACTGCGGAGTCGGTTACGACAATATCGACGTCGCGGCCTGCTCGCGCCGCAAGATCGTGGTGACGAACACCCCGGGCGTGCTCACCGACACCACCGCCGACCTGGCCTTCGCGTTGCTGATGGCCGCGGCCCGGCGCGTGGTCGAAGCGGACCGATTTGTGCGCGAAGGCCACTGGCAGCGTTGGGAATTCGGCATGCTGTGGGGTGCCGACATCCACAACAAGACGCTCGGGATCTGGGGCTTCGGCCGCATCGGCCAGGCGCTGGCACGACGCGGACGCGGCTTCGACATGAAGATTCTCTATCACTCGCGGCGCCGGAGTGACGAAACGCTGGAACGCGAGCTTGAGGCCTGCTACGTGGATCGCGACACACTGCTTCGCGAATCCGACTTCCTTAGCCTGCACGTTCCCATGACGCCGGAGACCCACCACCTGATCGGGGCGGACGAACTGAGACTCATGAAGCCGTCCGCGTTCCTCATCAACACGGCGCGCGGCAAGGTCATTGATGAAGAAGCTCTGGTCACCGCCCTGAAGGCAAAAGCCATCGCCGGCGCCGGTCTCGACGTCTTCGAGCACGAGCCGCATCTGCCTCCCGACCTGGCGAAGTTGGAGAATGTCGTCCTGCTGCCCCACGTGGGCAGCGCCACCGGTGAAACGCGTCTTGCCATGGCGATGCTCGCCGCGGATAACCTGCTCGCCGCGCTCGAAGGCCGCAGGCCGCCGAATGTGGTGAATGCGGAAGTCTTCGATTAGGTCGCAGGCACGGAACGCCCAGTCAAAAGGCAAAGGGCAAATGTCAAAGGGCAAAGGCCCGAGAGAATTTGGCTTCAGATTTCGGCCGTCATCAAACACGTCGGGCTTCGTGATGACCCGTTCAGGTGTTGTGGCCTTC
>JAIQGB010000389.1 GCA_020072905.1 Terriglobia bacterium
GCGATCGATCGCACCTTCCACAACTCAGACGCTGAGACGAAGACTGAAACCGAGCAGGCCTTCAACCTCAGCTTCGTCTCGATGCTCGGCAACGTCAAGCTGCTGCTCAATTCCATTTCCGCCGCCGTGGTCTTCACCATTCTGCTCGTCGCGGGCAACACCATGGCCATGTCCATTCGCGAGCGGACTGGCGAGGTCGCGGTCCTCAAGACACTGGGCTTCCGCCGCAACACCATCCTGTTCCTGCTGGTCGGCGAGTCGTTGCTTATCGCCTTGCTGGGTGGATTCTTGGGCGGGGTGGGAGCCAAGACCACTTACGCCTTCATTCAGGCCACGTCGACGCAGGGCAGGCTCTTCCTGGCGATCTATTCCTCGGGCGTGGCGCTTCTGGCTGGCTACGGCACCTGGATGCTCTTCGCCGGTTCGCACGCCACGCGCGGCGCATTGCGGGTGGTTCGTTACCTCGTGACTCTGGTCGGCGCAATCGCGGGCTTTGCCGCGGGCGCCGGCTTGTTACTCCCGGCACTCTGCTGCTCGGTTTCGGGATCGCCATCACGGTGGGCGTCTTGAGCGCTACCTTTCCCGCCCTGCGCGCCACTCGCACTAGCATCGCCGAAGCGCTACGCTACGTTGGCTAGCGCCGGAGCCCCGCCATCGTACGACCTCTGATTCCCGTCCTGAACGGCCAGGGGAAGGGTGCACCGCCTCCCACACCCCGAAAGCGGCCGGTCTTTCCTTCCCTTTTGAACACGTGAAGACTGCGGGAGCATTGGCGTCGTACTTCCCACGACAAAACGTCGCTCCCGCAGCTTGTCATGGTGCACTTTGGCGAAACACCCGCTGATGAATCTGCGTATAAACTCAAGTGAGTGCCATGAGGCGCACACAGCTTGTCACCAAGAACATCTTCCGCAACCGGCGACGGACGCTGCTGACCGTGGGCAGTATTGCGGCGTTCTTTTTCCTGTTCACCCTTCTTTCCGCCGTCTACCACTTCATTAACTCGCCGTCGGGTGGAGACCCTCGCGCTGCGAGGCTGTTGATTGTCACCTCCCGCGTCTCGCCACAACTCATCCCCGTACCGATGAGTTACCGGGAGCGCATAGCTAGAGTCCCCGGCGTGGAGGGCGTCACGCCCTTTGTGACCTTTGACGCACACTACGGCGGCGAAGACTCCTTCATGACGGCTCTTCCCACCGACCCGGAAGTGATCTTCAAAATCTTCACGGACTGGAAGGTTCCGGAAGAACAGCGTCAGGCCTACATCCACGAGAAAGTGGCCTTGCTGGCCGGGCGCAAGCTGGCCAACAAATACGGCTGGAAAATTGGCGACCGCATCCCACTTTCCAGCCCGGGCCACAAGATGACGATTGACCTGGTGTTGCGCGCCATCTACACCGACCCGGAGCAGGATGAGAGTGTGCTGGCCTTCCATTGGGACTACTTCAATGACCTGTGGCCCAACAAGGATAAAGGCGCAATCTTCTGGGTCCTCGCCAAGTCCGCCGAGGACGCACCGCGGGTGAGCCAGACCATCGACGCGATGTTCCGCAACGCCGACGTGGAAACCCTGACCCAGACGATGATGCAGTTCAGCCTGAACTTCATCGCCGGGCTGGGAAAGGCAAAGATGATCCTGCTGGGGGTTTCGGCGGCGGTGGTTTTCGCCGTTCTCTTGATCGTCGCCAACACCATGGCCATGTCGATCCGGGAACGGACGAGCGAACTGGCCGTCCTCCGCGCGCTGGGATTCCGGAAGTTGCAACTCCTGGGCATGCTCACCGCAGAATCCCTGCTGATTTCGCTCGCCGGTGCCGCCGCCGGCTGCTTGACCGGTTGGGGCCTGTTCAAGCTCATTGCGGGTTACCGCCTGATCGGGTGGATTCCGATCTATATCCCGTTGGACCTTGCGACCGTCGGAGTCATCCTGGGTGTGGCGGTGAGCATCAGCTTGCTCAGCACGCTGGTGCCGGCCTATCGAGCGGCGCGGGTCAATATCGCCCAGGCGCTGCGCTTTGTGGGATGAGCCGGCCGTAAGGCCAGAAGAAAGCAACCCATGACGCGAGCGGGCCTTGTCGTCAGGAATCTCTCTCGCAACCGGCGCCGCACTCTACTCACCGGAGGGAGCGTGGCGATTTCAATCTGCCTGCTCGCCTCTTTCTGCGCGACTTACCGGTACATGCAGGCGCCGCCCACGCCCGGCGGCTTTGGTCTGCTCTTGATGGTGGTATCCCGAACCTCACTGAGGGAGTCGCTGCCGCTCCACTACGCCCAACGTATTGCCAGGGTGCCCGGCGTGGCGGCGGTCACACCGGTCAACATGGTAGACGCGCTGTACGGAGGAGAGGACAAGGTCTTCTTCGCCCTGGCGTGCGACCCCGACACCATCTTCCAGGTGCAAAACGACTGGCGGATGCCCGAAGACCAGCGCCGGGCCGTTCGGGAAGAAAAAGTGGCGCTCGTTTGCAGTCGCTCGGCTGCCAAAAAACACGGCTGGAAGCTTGGCGACCGAATTCAGTTGCGCAGCAGTGGGTACAACATCACTCTGGACCTGGTTCTGCGCGGGATCTATACCTCCGCTGAAGACGAGTCTCTGATGGCGTTCCACTGGGACTACTTGAACGAGGTGCTGGGCCGACCCAACAAGGTCGGGGCCTTCTGGGTCATGGCCCGAAGTGCCGAGGACGTACCCAGACTCATGCAGGTGATCGACGGCGAATTCCGCAACAGCGACGCCGAGACTCGGACCCAGCCCATGAAGCAGTTCGTCCTCGACCTCCTCTCCATGCTGGGCAACATCAAGCTCATTCTTCTCGGCATCTCCGCCGCAGTGGTTTTTGCCGTTCTGCTCATCGTCTCGAACAGCATGGGGATGTCCATCCGCGAGCGGACCGCCGAGCTGGCCGTGATGCGCGCCCTGGGCTTCCGCACCCGGCAAGTGCTGGGCATGCTGACGGCGGAGTCCCTGGCCATCGGCATTTCCGGGGCGGCACTGGGTTGTCTGGCCGCCGCGATTCTGTTCGCGCTCGCCTCCGGGTACCAGATGAGCGGCGCCATGCCCCTCCACATTCAGATCGACGCTCCGACCGTGGGCGTGGTCTTGATCGTAGCCGTCGTCATCAGCCTGGCGAGCACGCTGTTGCCCGCTTACCATGCCTCGCGCCTAAGCATTGCCCAGGCCTTGCGCTTTGTGGGTTGAGGGCAGGGTGGCGCAGACATTGTTGTCCAATGTCTGCGAGCTGCGAAGCGTGAATTTTTTGAGGTGTGGGCGTAGCGCAGCAACGCGGTATCGCGGAATGGACTGCTTGAATCGCAGACATCACAAAGCGATGTCTGCGCCACCCGCCTTTGACCCTAGAAGAGACCCTCCTGTTGGCTCTTGGCTTTCCGCTCGGCTTTGGCAGAGGTTTCGACCCATCAAATCACGCCTCGCCATTGGCGAGGGTTGGCCTGCTCTGGCGGAGGACGATCTTGGGATGGCGATAAACAATGGCGTTTGAGAAGCGATCGGCAGGGTGCTTTACGCCGAATGTATGGGTTCGCCCGCCTCGGCCTTCGCCGGCCTTGCTTCCTTCGTACTTCCAGTCTTCCTGGTGTAGGAATGCAACATCGACGCGCCAGATCACGACGGACGTTCCAGCCTTGATGATCTTCGCAGGATCGACTAAATAACGCCAAACGATGTACCAGCCTGCGTGGTTGTAGTGCGATTGCAGGGCCCACGGACGAATGGTTCCTTTCGACTCCAGTGCCTGTTCGGGGGGCGGATTCAGCTTCCCGCCGAGGGACAGGTCGGGGAAGCGCTGTTGCGCCACATCGGGGTGTTTATGCTTCTTGTAGGGGCTTAAGGAATGAAGGGCTCGGACACCGAATATCCCAACCAGGCCACTGAACATGTTCGCTTGTTCGAAGTAGACCTCAACAAGCTCTGTGGCTTCTCGCTCGATGTACTCGATAGCCTTCCGTACGTGGGAAACTTTCAGTTCCGGAGGCAGTCTAACCTGCCGGTCGAATCCTTCCGCATCAAAGGCCAAACGTCACTCCTGGAACCAGCTCACGCCTGGAATGGCAATGGCAGTACTCGTTCGTCGTGTGGGGCCCGACGAACGGAAGCGGCACGCGAAGGCTTGGCTTCGGTGCCAAACTCAGCGAGCTTGGGAATGGCTCGCTCGGCCACCCGGTAGAACACAGGATCGTTCTCGATGCCGATGCTTTCGTACCCCACCGCTAGCGCAGCGGCAATGGTGGATCCGCCACCCATGAAGGGATCCAGCACCGTTCCGACCCCGTCCGGCATCCGGCCGAAGGTAACCACCCCTATGCTGAACGTGACCGGCCATCCCCCGAGGTTCATGCATGTCTGCAGGCGGGAGCGCACCTTGGCCGAGA
>JAIQGB010000019.1 GCA_020072905.1 Terriglobia bacterium
GCTGATGGCGATTGGTAAGGCGCCGGCAGTCTGGGGCGCGGGGGTCGAACTTTACGGCATCATCAACTGGTTCACGATGCTGAAACACTCCGATCCCATGCTCAACCAGTATTTGCGGTCGCTCCTGGGCGATCCTGAGAAGGACCGCAAAGTGTATGAAGCCGCCTCGCCCATCAGTTTCATCCGCGACGCCAAAGCTCCCCTCCTCGTCTTGCAGGGTGACAATGACATTCGTGTGCCCAGGGAAGAAGCCCAACAGGTGATGGACATCCTCAAAAAGCAAGGGAAGGTTGTGGAGGCTCACTACTACCCGAACGAGGGGCACGGCTTCGCCAAGCGCGAGAACCAGATTGATGCCATCCGGCGGACCGTGGAGTGGTTCGATCGCTGCCTCAAGGCAAAGAACTGATCGTGGCGGCGCTCGCATCCTGCCGCAAGTCTTCCCCGGGGCCCCGAAGGCGCGCCGCCCTTTTGCCCTTCACGTTTCCTCGATTCGTCGCTAGACTCTATCGTTCCAATTTCCGTTGTCCCTTCCTGGCCCGCGGAAACGGGTCGTGAGGGAACGAACACGCTCGTTCGGAGGAACCCAAATGAAAATCACGGCAGTTGAACCGCTGGTGTTGGGAACATCCTGGCGGAATCTCGTCTTCATCAAAGTCAAAACCGACGAAGGGCTGTACGGCATCGGCGAGTGCACGCTGCAAAACCGCGAGGAGGGCGTGCTCGGCTACCTGCAGGGCGCGGCGCGGCGGCACGTCATCGGCTCCGACCCGTTCAATATCGAAGACCTCTGGCTGCGCATGTACCGCAACGAATTCTGGCGCGGCGGATCGATGGCCTGCACAGTGATGAGCGGCATCGAAATCGCCTGCTGGGACATCATCGGCAAGGCGACCGGCCAGCCGGTCTGGCGGCTGTTGGGCGGACGCTGCCACGAGAAGATCAAGGCCTACGCGAACGCCTGGTACACAGTGGAGCGCAAGCCGGAGGAGTTCGCCAAACGCGTCAAGGTGGTGCTCGAAAAGGGTTACAAGGCGCTCAAGGTCGATCCCTTCGGCCCCGGCGGCCTGGAGATTTCGCGCGCGGAGAAGGACCGCTCCGTGGCGCTGGTTGCCGCCCTCCGTGAGGCAGTGGGGGCGGACGTGGAAATCTTCATCGAGATGCACGGGCGCTTCAGCGCCGCGACCGCCATCGAGCTGGCGAACATGCTCGAGCCTTACAAACCCGGCTGGATCGAGGAGCCGTGCCCGCCCGAAGACATTCCTTCACTCCGGAAGGTCGCCGAGCACGTCAGCGTGCCCGTGGCGACGGGCGAGCGCTGCTTCACGCGGTACGGATTTCGCGAGGTTATCGAGTCGAGCGCGCCGGATATCCTCCAGCCCGACCCGATCCACGCCGGAGGCTTGCTGGAGATGAAAAAGATCGCCGCCATGGCCGACGTGCGCTCGATGGTCGTGGCACCACACAACTCGAACGGCCCCGTGTGCACTGCCGCCGCCGTCCATTTCGATTTCACCACCACGAACTTCAAAGTGCAGGAGTGCTTTGACGATTTCTCGGAAACCTGGGTGCGCGACGCCGTCCCGGGCTGCCCCGTGCCCCGCGACGGTTACTTCGACCTGCCAGAAAAGCCCGGCCTCGGCATTGACATCAACGAGGACGTCATCAAGGCGCATCCCTACCAGGAACGCTTTTTCAATATGTGGGAAGAAGACTGGCATAAGCGCGGATTCGGAAAACCGTAGCGCAGGACTCGCTCTTCAGTCCTGCGGTCTTTTCACCGGCGCGAGGCCATTGTCGCGCCGCCGCAAGCCGAGATGAGTTTGAGGTCACAAATTGAAACCTCAAACGATCTCGTCGCGAATCGTGAGTATTCCTGAAGAGAGGTGACTCCCAGTGCGGCGGCCCACACGAGACTTGAAATCACAGATTGTGGCTTCAACCGCAATCATTCCGGGTGAACGAATCGAGCGCCGCATCTTGCTGATTCGCGGGCAGAAGGTGATGCTCGATACCGACCTCGCTGAACTGTACGGCGTACCAACTAAGGTATTTAACCAAGCGGTCAAGCGCAACAGGAATCGCTTCCCCGAAGATTTCATGTTCCGGCTCAATCGACAAGAGAAGTCGGAGGTGGTCACAAATTGTGACCACCTCAAGCGGCTCAGATTCTCACCTGGTCTCCCAAACGCCTTTACAGAACAAGGCGTGGCCATGCTGTCCAGCGTCCTCCGAAGTGAACGCGCCGTGCAAGTGAACGTCGCCATCATGAGGACATTCGTGAAACTGCGAGAGATGCTTGCATCCCACGCCGACTTGGCGCGCAAGCTGGCTGATATGGAAAAGAAATACGATGCGCAGTTCAAAGTGGTCTTCGATGCGATCCGCGAACTCATGACTCCATCCGTCAAGCCCCGCCGTCGGATTGGGTTTAGAGCCGAGGAGGCGAAGCGACGATGAGAACCACCCGCAGACGTTTCCTGAAATCCGCATTGACGGCGCCGATGGGGGCTTCGCTCAGCGCCGGGCGCGCGCTCCTGATAGGTGTGCCCGTTGCTGTGCAGGAGCAATTCCAGAACCCCCACCTCATCCGGTATGACGCGAAGTGTTTCACGATTCAAGGCAAGGACGCATTTGTATTCAGCGCGGCGTTTCATTATCCACGCTGCCCGAAGGCGCTCTGGCGCGACCGCCTCGAGAAGCTGCGCCGCGCGGGCTTCAACACCATCGAGACCTACGTCTTCTGGAACTATCACGAGCGCGAGGAAGGCAAGGCGGACCTCAGCGAGTTCGAACAATTCGTTCAACTCGTCAAGGAGATGGGCTTCTGGATGATCGCGCGCCCCGGGCCATACGTCTGCGCGGAGTGGCACCGCGGCGGATTTCCCGATTGGATCGCCGCCAAGCGATTCCCGCTGCGTTCGCCGCACCCCGAAAGCATCCAGACCTCGCAGCACTGGTTCAACCAAGTCTTGCCGGTGATCCAACGCCACCAGATTTCGACCGGCGGGCCCATCATCATGGTGCAGGTGGAAAACGAATACGACTTTTGGCAGCTTCCCAACGATCCGAAGCTGGCTTACATTCGCGCTCTCGCCAACATGTGCTCCGCCGCGGGCTTCGACGTGCCCCTCATCACTTGCTGGACCAAGCAGGCGCGCGAGAACAGCGATTCCTACATGGCCGGCATCATGGACACCTGCAATTTCTATCCACGCTGGAACATCGTGAAGGAAGTTCCACCCAAGCTCGCCCAACTCCGCCAGGAGGAACCCGACTCGCCCGTAGGCGTGACGGAGCTGCAGGGTGGATGGTTCAGCCAGTTCGGAGGCAAGCTTTCGGTCGACCAGGATGGCGTCGACGGCGCGCAGCTCAACATGCTCACCAAGACGGTGATCGAGCAGGGCGCAACGTATTTCAATTACTACATGGGCTTCGGCGGGACGAATTTTGATTGGGCGGCGAGAACCCTGACCACGACCTACGACTACGCCGCGCCTCTGCGCGAGCCCGGCGGCTTGTGGGAGAAATACTACGAGGCGCGCGCCATTGGTGCTGCGCTCGGAGTCTTTGGACAGGTCCTCACCCGCACGGGAGCAGTCCAGGGAGTGCCGCAGTCGACCAACCCCAACGTCAGCGTCACCGAGCGCTTGAGCACCCGCAGCGCCGTCGTCTTCGTGCGAGAGAATGCCAACGCCGAACAGCGCTACAAGATGTATTTCCAGGATCCCGCCAGTCCCACGCGGCGCGTCATCAGCGCTCCCCGCGAAGGTGAACTGGTCCTCGGCGCCCGCGAAATGAAGATGCTGCCCGTGCAAATCCCTATTCCTGGGAGCATTCTTCGTTACACAACCGCCGACGTCCTCGCCGCTGGGCTGCTTCTCGACCGCCATTACCTGATCGTGTACGACGAGCCGGGGCGACTCGTGGAAGTATCGCTCGCCAGCGCCGACACGCCCAAGGTCGAGGGCGATTACGTTTACAACTACTGGGACGAGGAATACGAATCCGTGGTGATCGGCGTGACGGTGGGGAAGACCGAGAAGCTGCTGTTGGTGAACAACCACCTGCTCGTGGTCGTCGTGCCCCGGGCGCGGGCGCTGCGGACGTGGACGGCGGAGTTCCCCACGAAAGTCGTTCCCGGCGCCGAAGAGCCCAAGCCCATGGCGGTACCCTTCATTTCCGATTGCTATCAAGTTGTCGGCAGCGGCTCGGACAACAAACGCATCTGGGTGGACCTGGAATTTCAACCCGGCGAGCACCCGATGACGATCCTGCTGCCTCCCGCGCCGAGCAAGGGCTGGCTGGATGGCATCCTCTTCACACCCCAATACGACCGTCCGTGGCGCAGGACGAGCCTGGGCGTGACCACGCCGCCGCTGCCTGTGCAGTCTTTTGCTCTCAACCAAGTTGACCTCTGGGTCGAGAGATTCGATGCCGGGTCGGGGGAATGGCTGAACGGCCCTTTGCGCGCACTCGAGGATCTTGGCCCGCTCCCGTACGGGTACGTCAAATACCGTACGACATTCTCCTCGAGCGGTCAGCCGAAGATGTTCTTGACGACTTTCGGCGGCGACGGAAAGAGGATCTTTCTAAACGGGAAGCCGGTTGAGGAAGCGTCGAACAGCGAGAAAAACGCGGAGTTCCTTTTGGAGAAGTATGTGCAACCCCGCTCCAATCTCCTCGAAATCGCCTACGAGTGCTTCGGCAGCCCAAACTTCGGCACGGCCCTTGGAGAGCTGAGCGGGATCGAATCCGCGCGTGTGGGGAAGAGCGTGCAGGAAAGCTCCGCGATTGAATCCTGGCAAATCCAGCGCTTTCCATTGCCCGCGCGAGGGCGTCAGATCGATCCGAGGGTCCCCAGCCGCGGCTGGCAGTCGGTGAATCTCGCGGAGGGCTCTTCAAGCGCGGAATTCGTTCCGTCCTTCGCCTGGTGCCGCGCCGAGTTTGCGGTGCCCGCCGTGCCGAGCGGTTGGACCATCCCGTGGAAACTGACCTTCGAGGCCGTGCGCGATGCGCTGCTCTATCTCAACGGCAAGTTCATCGGCCGCTACGTGACCGCCGGCCCGCAAAAGGATTTCTACCTGCCGGAAGCCTATTTCGTCGAAGGTGGAAAGAAGAACATCCTCACCTTCGTTCTCGCCTATGCCGACCGGCCCGGCTATATCCGCACCTTACGCATCGCGCCTTACGAAGAATTCGCGGCGCGCCGCACACGCGTCGAATACGAGTGGTAAGACAATCCTCACGATCGGCTGCGATCCTCAAACGCCCGTCAGACTTCAAAAGAAGGGCAGAGGCGGATGTGACCTCTTGGTCCTCCCGGAAGCAACGCCTCGGCGCAATGCGCGGGGTCAGCGTGCGCTCCCGCTCTGAATTTCAAGGAACTCTCCACGCGCTGGTGCTATAATCCGCGAACGACACGGTAGTCAGCCTAATTACTCTAAACGTCGTCGTGAACGCCGGGCGGCTCCCGCACGCCCGACCACTGAGAAAGGAGATGATTTCCATGCCTCATCGATACATCACCAAAGCTTTGCCTAGCCTCGTCGCTGTAATACTGCTTGCGGCGGTCGCTCCAGCATTGGCGCAGGAGGGCAAACTGCTCGTGCGCGTCCGGCCCACGCAGGCTTTTGTCTTTGTGGATGGCCGCGCCATCGGCGACGGCGGCCTCTCGGGATTCAGCACGCTTCTTATCGTTCACCTCAGCGCCGGTGAACATACCGTCGGACTTTATAATTATGGTTACAAGCCGCAGACTCACAAGGTTAGGATCGAGTCAAAGAAGACCGTCTTGCTCGATGTGACTCTCGAGGCCATTCCTGGAACGGCCTCGGGGCCGTGGGGTCGCATCCAAATCGAAGGCGGAGATCATGCCGCCGTACTCTTGAACGGCAAGACCCCTGACTTTTTCGTTGGCCAAGCCGACGAGTTCAACAACGACATCGGGTGGAAGCAGGAGCTCCTGGTTCCTCCCGGCACGCATCAACTCACGCTCCAGCGTGGCGACAACCCGATCTGGTCCGGCTCGGTCACCGTCCCTGCCGGCAAGCGGGTCATCGTTGATGTCCGCAAGTCGGGCGAGCAGAAGGTCACCGACTGGCCGCGCGGCCAGCAGCTCAGTTCTCTGCCGCCCTTCAGAGCGGGGATCGCCAGCGCCACCGTGGCGGTCGGCCCGACGAGCGCGCAGTTTTCCGCCAGTCCCGCGCAAATCAACTGCGGCGAATCAGCGAAGCTGAACTGGTCGTCCTCGGGCGCTGTCGAGAATGAAATCAGCGGGATCGGCAAAGTCGCCGCCGCGGGCGACCAAACCGTCCAGCCCAAGGAGACGACGACTTACACGCTCACGGCGGCGGGCCCCGGCGGCAAGGCGACGCCCAGCGCCACGGTCAACGTCAATTCCGGGATACAAGCGTCGGTCAACGTTTCTCCAGCTGAGGTTCAATACCGTCGCAAGGGCGACAAGGTCCTTGAGCAGGGTAGCGCCACCGTGACTTGGTCGGCTGCGGGCGCCGACTCGGCTTCCGTTGATCCCTTCGGCTCGGTTTCGCCGAGCGGCAACCGGAGCGTGCAGGCGATGCCCAAGAAGAGCGACGTCGGCCCCATCGATGAGACCGTGACCTACACTCTTCATGCCGCCAACGCTTGCGGTGGCTCAGACACTCGCACGGCCTCACTGCACATTACCGGCGCGATTGAGCCAGCCATCTCGGTGGAAGAAACGACGATGCTGGAGTCGCGCTTGGCGATGAACAGTATCTACTTTCCCACAGCTCAGCCTACTCAGAAGGATCCCGCCGGCGGGCTGGTCATGAGCCAGCAGCGCGCGCTCACCGATCTGGCCACCGGGTTCAAGCGGTATCTGGAAGCCCGGCCGGAGGCCCACCTGATTATCCAAGCACACGCCGACCGGCGTGGCTCCGAGAAATACAACCAGGCGCTTTCCGAGCGGCGTTCGGCCCGCGTGAAGCAGTTCCTCATGGACCAGGGAATCTCCCCCGCCGCCCTGGAGACCGTGGCGTACGGCAAGGATCAGAACCTGAGCGAGGCGGAAGTCAAGCAGCTCGTCGAGAATAATCCCAACCTTACCGATACCGACCGCAAGAAGCTCATGAAGAGCTGGCACGCTATCGTGCTCGCCAACAACCGGCGCGTGGACATCGTGCTCAGCACCACCAAGCAGCAATCCACCCGCTACTTCCCGTTCAACGCGGAGGACTTCAAGGTCCTGTTGCGCGAGCAAGCTGCCGCGGCGGGCGCACCTGCCAGGAAGGCGGCGAAAAACAAATAGCCCGGCTTTTGATCCCAGATTACCGATATGAGCCTCGGCTACTCGATCTTTGCGGATCTCCGGCGCCTCTAGGCATGTGGGTCTCAACGTGCTGAAGATGCTCCGGAGGTCGGCACCCGAAGGGTGAGAAACAAAACCAGCCATGTCAGCTCGCTTTCAACAGCTCCTTGAGGGTCGATTTCCAGGGATCGCGAGTCACTTCGGAACAGTGGATCAAAGAAGGCAAACAGGCGGTGAAGATGACGCGTCTGTCCTGTCATCGTTTCCGGTCGAACGAAGTGCGGCTGTGGCTGAGTGTGACCGCCTACAACCTGGGCAACCTGTGGCGGAGGCTGGTGCTGCCGAAAAGCATCGACAACGGGTCTCTCACCAGCTTGCTGCAGCGCTTGGTGAAAACCGGCGGATGCTTGATCCTGCACGCCCGCTATTACTGGCTGCTGCTGGGGGGGGAGCCCTCTGACGCGGCGGCTCTTTGGAGCCAGGCTGGGCAGGATTGCGGCACTATCATCTCCAGCGGGATAAGTGGGTCGCAGACCGGCACCGATTTCGCCGACGAGGGAGACCGGGGAAGGAAAAGTGTCGGAGGAATAGGCCGAAGAAACGGCCGTTTCAGGCTTTGGCATTTTCAGGGGTGGCAAAATTGGCCCCTTCCGTGGGCGCTGGAGGCACCGAACGCTGAAAGCCCGGCTGGTCATTGCATTGAGAAGCCGTTAGGGGTATGTTACCGGTCGAGCGCGAAGTCATAATGGAAATTCCGGCTAAAGTGAAAGCAGATCTCCCCATAGGCGGAAGCGAGGGTGGGGCCGGGGCTGTAACACTTTTGTGCGGATAGCTTCATTGTTCAGCCTGTTGGGCTAGGACATGAGGGCCGGACTCAGCCCACAGAACAAGATGGCCGACGGCGCCGAAAGAAAGACTTTGCTGTCAAAGTGGATTGTGCTTATCTGCAGTTCACCGAGAGTGAAAAGAGGACCTGATCACGAGACCATGCACACACGTGCAGGGAATCCATTCCGGACCAGGAGGGCACGCGGGAGTTCAGGGGCTCAGACCAGGGAGAATCACTAGAAGGAGGATATACAGATGCGAAATGACCGTCTGTTGAGGTTTTTGACCCTATGTGTCGTATTCTGGGTGACAGGCCTAACAGTTTCTTGCATTCGAGGTGGCATGTTGGAGGTGAGGGCTGTTCCGTCCCAGGCGTACGTCTATTTGGACGGCACCCCGATTGGAGACGCAAGTCGCAGCCGCGATCGGAATATCCGCATAAACGGTATTACTCCGGGGGAACACACGGTTGGAATTTATAATTACGGTTACAAACCGGAGGTTCAGAAGGTCACGATTGTCGAGGGGAAGATTGAACACCTGAGAGTCCACCTGACTCCCATCAATGGGACGGTATCGGGGCCATGGGGTCGTATTCAGATTGAGGGAGGCCGCCATGGTGCCGTGCTCTTGAATGGCAAGAGTCCTGAGTACCTTGTTGGCCATGCCGACGAGTTTAACAATGAAAGGGGCTGGAAACAGGAGTTACTCGTTCCTCCGGGTACGCACCAACTGACGGTTTTGGACCGCGACACAGTTATCTGGTCAGGCCCGGTCACTGTCGCTGCCAACCAACGCGTCGTCGTTCATGTGAACAAAAACGGAGAACAAAAGAGCAGCAATTGGCCACGCGGGGAGAAGCTCAGCAACCTTCCTCGCTTCGAAGCGAAGATCGCCAGTGCCACGGTGGCCGTGGCGAAGCCCACGGCGCAGATTTCTGCCGCTTCCACGGAAGTCAAATGTGGCGGTACGGCCCACTTGTCTTGGTCATCGACGGATGCTGTTCAGGGTCAAATCAGCGGGGTGGGTGAAGTTGCAGCTTCCGGTGAGCGCGACATACAACCGAAGGACACGACGACATACACTTACACCGCGACCGGCCCTGGAGGCGCAGCGACCTCGAGCGCCACTGTTAACGTGGACAAAACCGTCCAAGCTTCGCTGGAAGTTTCACCCCCAGAGGTCCGCTACGAAGGCGTCGGGAGCAACGTGGTCCAGCAGGGCACCGCGACGGTGACCTGGACAACGTCCAACGCCGACTCAGTTTCGATTGAACCCTTCGGAAAGGTTGACCCCACCGGCAGTCGCAGCGTCCAGGCAACTGCCAATCAGACGGTGAGTGGGCCGGTCAACGAGACACGCACCTATGTGCTGAGCGCCTCCAATGCTTGCGGCGGTTCCGTCACGCGCACGGCAACTCTCCGGGTGGTTGGGTCAATAAAACCGGCCATTGCGGAATTTACGGAAGCCATGCTGGTGACTCGTCTCGCTAGTGTTTACTTCCCGACTGCGTACCCCCTCAAGAAGGTTCCGGGCGTCGGCTTGGTGCGCAGCCAACGGGACAGCCTATTGAAGCTTGCCGATGGCCTCAAGAAATACCTCGAGGTTGATCCCCAGGCGCGCATTCGGCTGGAAGGAAATGCTGATAAGAGAGGAGCCAAGAAGTACAACGAGGTACTTTCCGAGCGGCGCGTGGATATCGTGAAGCAATTCTTGATCAGCGCCGGTATCCCAACGGCGGCCATCGATACGACGGCATTTGGCAAAGACAAGAACCTCGACCGCGCCGGTGTGAGGGAGCTTGAGCAGCAGAATCCGGAGAAGCCACCTGTGAAGCTGGTGGGAAAACGCCTCGGCGTGGATTGGCTAGCGCACAATCGCCGGGTTGACATTGTTCTTCTCCCCGGCGGTCAAACCTCTATCCGCTTCTACCCGTATGCTGCCGGTGAATTCAAGATCCTCTGGCAGGCTCCGCGACCGCCGCAGAAGAAGGTCGAGGCAGTGCAGTAAGAGAGCTTGTGATTTCTCATTGATATTCGTTTCCCCGGCCCCCTGTCCCGGTCCGTAGAAATTCCCGGCCGGGGCAGAGGGGCCGTTGCTTTTGTGGCTCGCGGGCTCTGGTCTTGGGGCGTCGAAAGTCCATCGGCCCTCGCGATCAGTTCAGGCGACAAGCTTTCAGGGTTCCCCTTGCCAGCCGACGGCCTTTGATGCTAATAGAATCAACTCTCTGCTCCTTCCGGACCCGAGGATTCCGATGCGTAAGAGGCGGTCATATACCGTAATGGGGAACAGGATCGAGCTTGCCGTCCCTGACCGGCGCGCCATCCGGGTGGCCATTGTCGGCTTCGGGACGGTGGGGAGCGGCACCGCCAAAGTCTTGCTCGAGCACCACCACGAAGTCGAGCGCCGGTTGGGCTGCCGGTTGGAACTCAAGACCGTCTGCGACGTTCTGAAGAAGGATCTGTCCTGGTTGCCCCGCTCCGTGGAAGTCGTTTTCGACTGGAAGCGGGTGATCGCCGACCCGGAAATCGACATCGTGGTGGAATTGATCGGCGGGGTGACGCACGCGCGTGAGGTGGCGCTCGCGGCGCTCAAAGCGCGCAAGCACCTCGTCACCGCCAACAAGCATCTGGTGGCGGAGTACGGCGTCGAACTCACCGAGCGGGCCCGCATCGCCGGAGCGCATTTGGGAATTGAAGCCTGCGTGATGGGTGGGACGCCGCTGCTCCACGCCGTGCGCGAAGGGCTGGCGGGCGAGCATTTCACGGCCGTTTACGGCATCCTGAACGGCACCACAAACTACATCCTCACGGAAATGGAGCGGCGCGGCTGCACGTTCAAAGCAGCGCTTGCTGAGGCGCAGGAGAAGGGTTACGCCGAGCGCGATCCGACCTTCGACGTGGAGGGCTACGACGCGCGCTACAAGATCACCATCCTCGCCATGATGTGCTTCGGCCAGGCCGTGCGCGTCAAGGACATTCCGGCTGAGGGCATTACGCGGATCGATCAGGTGGACTTCGCGTACGCGCACCGCCTGAATCACACCATTCGACTCATCGCGGGGGCACGGCGCAGGAAAAACGGCCGGCTGGAGATCTTCGTGCGGCCCATGATGATTGCCCAGTCATCCCCGCTGGCGCATGTGATGGGCTCCCTCAACGGGGTGCTGCTGATCGGCGACAAAGGCGGAAACACGACCATGACCGGCCGCGGCGCGGGAGGCGAGCCGACGGGCGTGGCGGTTCTCTCCGATGTGGTCGAGATCGCCCGCTCGATTCTTGCTGGCGGCGCCACTACCACACCGCTGGGATACACGCACTGGCATGAGGCGCGGACTGCCCCGCCGGGCGAGAACGCCCTGAGCGCGTACCTGCGCCTCGTGGTGCGCGACCAACCCGGCATTCTGGCGCGAGTCTGTGCGATTCTCGCCCGGCACCACATCAACATCGATTCGGTACTCCAGGAACCCGCCCTCCCGAAGCAGCACCTCCCCTTCGTCATGACCCTTGAGCCCACCCAGGAGAAGTTCGTGGCGCGGGCGATCAAGGAAGTCGCCCGCCTGCCGTTCCTAGCCGCCCCGCCTTTGATGATGCCGTTTGCGGATTTGCCATAAATTTCGACACGCGAATCGGCTGATTCCCTTACGCTTATGGCAAAACTACGAGAAAGGTGACCGAAAGCCCGAATCCAGGCAACCACTCGCCATTCGTTCGCATCTGATTCAAAGTAAAAGCTTTAGGGCGGAAAGGCGAATGTGCTTTGCCGCCCTTTTTTGATTTTTTGGAGTGCCAAAGGAGGCTTATGCGTCTATCTCAATGCTTTTCCTACGTCTTGGCGGTGGCACTGGTCTTGCCCGCCGGGCTTCAGGCCGCCGACCACGCCTGCAACCCAGGGGCTGCAACCCCCGAGTCGTACACCCATGATTTTGCCAAAGAGACTGACCAACTTCTTACCAGCATGCGGATCCAGGCCTATGCCGCGAAGGAGGACGCTGACGGCCTGGGTAACCTCAGCCGTTTCAACGAAGTCAGTTGGCAGCGTGACTCCGCGCGACTGGCCCGCATTCGCGAGCACGTCAACACCATAGGGGAAACGCTCTGCCGCTTGGAACAGATCCGCCTAGTCGCTCTCCCGTGGCAGCGCCAGGAAATTGACCGCATCGCACCGGCTGTTACCGAACTCGCCGACAGCACTCAGTCCGCCATCAAGCTGTTGAACAGCCATGAGCATAACTTCTGGGCCACGAACCTACCCGACGACATGGACGCCATATACAACGAGGCGAACCGCATCCACAGCACCGCCGTCCAGCAGTACCAGTATGCCAAAGGCCCGACTGGTTCCAGTCCAAGCTCCGCATCGACTGGAATGTGAGGCTCGTCCCTCGGAGAGGGCGCCCCGTATCCCACGGGGCGATCCCCCTCTCGGGATCGCACTGAGACCCAGAGTAATCATCTCGGCTTGATGATCTGAGCGCCCGGTGATGAAGCGAGCCGGGTTGGACGTAGGCTCTCAGAACAACCAGATATAGAGTGGCTGCCGAAGTCAGGCAGCCTTCTCTTTTCTCCCACCTCAGCGGAGCGGGCCAGTAAGGTTTGCTTTGGGATTTGTGCGCTGACGATTCTTGGGAATCCAGACTGTCAAGCCTCTGCGGAACATGCTGCGCTGCCACGACCTCTTCGCGAAATCATCTTACCAACCGACTTCTTGTCGAGGCCGACGAGGCCTCGGCACATTTGTCTTCCCAAAACCACGCTGGCAATTGAATTGCTCAACACCCCTTGCGGACTGTGGCGATTGGGCGCGACAAATTGTCGCAAAGAGGGATCATTTTGCGTGGGAGGTTCTGGTGGTTAGTTCTGGCCGGCGCAGTGATCCTTGCGATCAGCCCTCTGGTTGCCATCCTGTCCGCTCAGGAGACCAACAACGGCAAGTTGCCCGGTTCCGACGACTGCTTGATGTGCCATCAGCCGGGGCGCGCAGGCAAACGTGAACCGGGAATTCCTCCCGCCTTCGATGCCGCAGGCCTTCGGGCTTCACCGCACGCGACGCTGGAGTGCGCGAACTGCCACGAGGACCTGGCAAAGAAGGAGTTTCCCCATCCAGAGAAGCTGCAGCGCGTCAACTGCGGCAGCTGTCACTCGACAGAGCAGGAACAACACTCCGCCAGCCTGCACGGCCAGGCCCTTAAGCGGGGCGACAAGCTCGCTCCCAGGTGTACGGACTGCCACGGTACACACAACGTCCTTCGTCCTTCCAATCCCAAATCGCCGACCGCGGTGACCGAGATCCCGCGCCTGTGCGGGCGCTGCCATCACGAAGGCTCGCCGGTTCAAGTCACACACAACATCCCGCAGGACAAGATTCTCGAAAACTACACGGAGAGCATTCACGGCGAGGGTTTGTTCCGCCGCGGCTTGGTGGTTACGGCGGTTTGCACCAGTTGCCATACGGCGCATTTCGTCCTGCCGCACACCGACCCGCGGTCATCGATATCGAAGCGCAACATCGCGAAGACTTGCGAGAAGTGTCACGCGCTGATCGAAGTTGTCCACCGCAAAGTGATTCGCGGCGAGTTGTGGGAGAAGCAGCCGCACATGGTCCCGGCCTGCATCGACTGTCATGAGCCGCATAAAATCCGCCGCGTCTTCTACTCGCAGGGCATGGCGGACCGCGATTGCCTGCGTTGCCACGAGCGGCCGGATATCATGCCGGCGAGCGGCATCCGGAAGGATTCCCTGTTTGTCAAGGAAAGCGAGCTCGCGCAATCCCGCCACGCGCGCGTCGCCTGCGTGCAGTGTCACACGGGCGGCAACCCTTCCCTCGAGCGGCCGTGTGCCACGATGACCGCGAAAGGGGACTGCTCCATCTGTCACCCCAACCAGGTCGAACAATACAACGAGAGCATTCACGGGCAACTGGTGGCGCAAGGCAGCCCCGACGCTCCCACCTGCGCGCAGTGTCACGGCACCCACGGCGTGTTGGGTCACCTCGATCCCCGGTCGCAGACCTTCTCGCGCAATGTGCCGGCGCTTTGCGCCCAGTGCCATCGCACCGGACAGAAGGCGGCGTTGCGCTATACCGGCAAGCAGACGCAAATCGTCGAGCATTACACGGAGAGCATTCACGGCAAGGGCTTGCTGCAAAGCGGCCTCACGGTGACGGCGAATTGCGCCGACTGCCACACGCCGCACCGCGAACTGCCCAGCAAGGACCCCCGCTCGAGCGTCAATCCCCAGAACGTGGCGGCGACGTGCGGGCGCTGTCATCAGGGAATCTTTCAACTGTTCGAGGCGAGCATCCACGCGCCGCAGGTCGCACACACCGACAAGCCTCTTCCGGTGTGCAGCAGTTGCCACTCCGCGCACAGCATCCGCCGCACCGACCTGACGGATTTCCGGCTGCACATCATGGACCAGTGCGGCAACTGCCACCAGGCCATCGCCGCCAGCTACTTCGACACCTATCACGGCAAAGTCTCCAAGCTGGGGTACGTGAAGACCGCAAAATGCTACGACTGCCACGGCGCGCACGATATTCTTCCCGTGGCGAATCCCGCCTCACACCTCAGCCGGGAGAACGTGGTGAAAACCTGTGCGCAGTGCCATCCCGGCTCGCACCGCCGCTTCGCTGGCTACCTGACGCACGCGACGCACCACGATCCCGCAAAATACCCGTTCCTCTTCTTTACGTTCTGGGGGATGACCTCTTTGCTGATGGGCACGCTCGTTGTCGCCGGGCTGCACACCCTGGCTTGGCTGCCGCGCTCGCTACAATACCGCAAGGAGCTGAAAGCCATCGGCGCCGACCACGGCGAGGTTTACGTCCGCCGCTTCCGCAAATTCGACCGCAACCTGCACCTGATGGTGATCACCAGCTTCATTGGTCTGGCGCTGACGGGGATGACGCTTAAGTTCTCTTACACCACGTGGGCGCAGGTCCTATCGCGCCTGCTCGGCGGGTTTGAGGCGGCCGGACTGATCCATCGCGTCTGCGCGCTGCTGACCTTTGCCTATTTCGGAATGCACCTGTGGGATCTCTTCCGCAAGAAGCGCGCGAGCGGCAAGACTTGGCGCAAATACATCTTCGGCCAGGAGAGCATGGTCTTCAACGGCCACGACTGGCGTGAGTTCGTCGCCTCCCTGAAATGGTTCTTTGGCAAAGGCCCGCGGCCCGCCTACGGCCGCTGGACTTACTGGGAGAAGTTCGACTATTTCGCGGTGTTCTGGGGCGTGGCGGTGATCGGCTCAACGGGACTGCTGCTCTGGTTCCCGGAAATGTTCACCCACGTCCTTCCGGGCTCGATGATCAACGTCGCCACCATCATCCACAGCGACGAAGCTCTGCTCGCCGTGGGCTTCATCTTCACCGTGCACTTCTTCAACACGCACTTCCGTCCGGAGAAATTCCCCATCGATACGGTGGTGTTCACGGGCGGCGTGCCACTCGAGGAATTCAAGCGCGACCGCCCCCGCGAATATCAGCAGATGGTCGAAGCGGGAGAACTGGACAGCCATCTCATGCCCGCCCCTCAAGCCTTGGTTGTCAGGTTCTGGCGCCGCTTTGGCTTCGCCGCCCTCGGCATCGGCCTCTCCCTCATCGCCCTCATCATCTACGCCGCGGTGTTTGTGTACCGGTAGCGGCAATTTCATATCGCCACTGTAGCGGCGATGTCCCCATCGTCGCCCTGATTCGGCTCGTAGCGTGGACCTGCGCTCCTCAGGTCCGCGGTTGTTCCCTGCCGCCAAGTGCCGCAGACCTCAAAAACGGAGGTCTGCGCTACCCGCTGCGCTACCCGCTACCCGCCGCGGAGGCGCTATTAGGATTTGACGCAAGCAACCCACGGCGCTACTGTTTGGCGTCGAGGTACTTGGCGTATGAACAATCTACTGAAGCGATTGTGGAAGCTGAGTTTATTGACATTTCAGCCAATCCCAGAATGGACTGATATGGGACAGCGACTTTTACTCATATTGGCAGTTTTAGCCCCGACCTTGGCCGGTGCTATCAGTGGTTTTGCTGAATGGATTAATCTTAGCTTTGCCAGGGGTGTTCTTTACAGTGTTTGCCTTTTGGGGCTTCTGTTATTTATCGCTGCTTATCGATTACAGAACCAGATTGATGACATGCGTGATAGTGTTCCGCGCCTAGTTTACACAGGAACGTCATACGATACTGTGCCCATCCGCAATCTCGCCACGGGGGCCATCTACGGTATACCGACCTTTTATCATGTCGGGGTTGCGAACAAGCCACGAGGACAAATAGATAAGCAGGTCGCCAAGATGGTAGCCGGGATGGTTGAGATACTATCGGCGGATAAGGCTCAAGTTTGTCCCCCGAAACTGCACCGCTGGCGGCATTCTGCTGGACCAGCAGAGGTTGGGAAAAGTGCTGACATTCTTCAATCACAGGATATACAGCCCAATGAGATTGAGGTGTTGCTGGATATTGCCATGAAATATGACGATGAAGATGAGTTCTACACACCTACGAACGACACGGTGGTGAAAGGATGCCGGGGATGGAGGGATGACCGTTATCGGTTTGCCAAAGGGGAATACATCGCTCGCATCCGGCTCGTAGGGTCAAATGTAGATAGGGTCTTAGAGTGTAACATTGTCAATCGAGGTAAGGGCGCAAGGCTCCAAATAGCGCAATGCGCTGCTTCTTCCATTTAGCTCTACGGCGCTTCATTGCTCGGTAATGACGATGGGTTTTGAGATGATACTCACCGCAAGGGCGACAATAAAAGCAGGGTAGCGCAGAGCGGGTAGCGCGGGTGGCGCATACATCACGCTTTGCGTGATGTGTGCGGCCAAGTGGTACGCTATTGCCTATCCTCGGGGGGGGTGGCGGGCGGGCGAGTCGCGGGTGGCGCATACATCGCGCTTTTCGCGACGTGTGCGGTTAAAGAGTACGCTGTAGCCTTCCCTCGGGGCGGTTGCGGATGGGCGAGGCGTCTGCTAGATTGAGGCTATGACCAAGCTGCTGGAGAAGGCACTCAAGAAGGTTTCCGACCTGCCGCAAGAGGAGCAGGACGCGATTGCCTCTCAGATTCTCGCCGAGCTCGAAGACGAGGCCGCCTGGGCGAAGCGCTTTGCTACTCCGCAGGGCAAGCTCCGCCGCCTGGCTGACGAGGCGCTCGCGGAGCACCGCCAGGGAAAGACTCGCCCGCTGGACGACCTCCTTTGATCCAGTCCCGCACCACTCGACGATTTCGCGAGGCCTACGCTGAGTTACCGGACGAAGTCCGTCGCCAGGCACGGCAAGCCTACCTGCTCTTCCAGAAGGACCCCCACCATCCCAGCCTCCGATTCAAGAAAGTCGATGAAGAGAGCAACACCTACTCCGTTCGAGTTAGCCTGGGCTACCGTGCTCTTGGAGTGATGGAAGGCTCGACCATCGTTTGGTTCTGGATCGGTACACACGCCGATTACGACAGGCTCATCTAGAATAAGGCCTCACCTTGGCAGCTCTGCCGGCCGCTACGCTTCTTTGTGTCCGGCGGCGGGTTCGGAATCGGGTTCAGGCTCGGGTGTAGGCTGGGGTGCAGTCTCCGCTTCTTCCTCGCGGACTTCGTGTTCGGGGGCGCGGCCGGTGAAAAAGGTCCACTTCAGGGGATAAACGTCGGGATCGAAGATTACGGCGTAGAAGTGCCAGATGACGATAGCGAAGGTGGCGAGGATGGCTTCATAGAAGTGAATCGCCGTGGTGACGTCGAGCACGGACATCGCGTAGGGCAGGCGGGCGAGAATCCAGTCGTGCGACCAGAGCAGCACGCCGGTGATGGCCATCACCGCCGTGCCCCACACCAGCGCCCAGTATTCCGCCTTCTCGACGTAGTTGAAGCGCGCGTATTCCGGCAGCCTCTTACGGTAGCCCAGATTGTAGCCGACTGTTTGGACCGCCTCGTAAACGTCACGAACCCGGGGGAACATGTCCTTGACCCAGCGGCGGCCGTTGCGGCTCTTGAGGAGGTAAACGAGGTGGTAGACCGAAGCGCCCATCAGGATGACGCCCGCAATGCGGTGCAGGATGCCGCGCAGAGGGAAGTTGCCCTCCCACTGCACGATGGGCTCGGCCCAGAAGGCATGCGGGTATTTGAGCGCGAAGCCGGTGACGACCAGAATCAAGAAACTCCCCAGGAGCAGGTAGTGTTGCGCGCGCTCGTTCAGAGTCATGCGAAGCGCGCCGTGCTCTGCGCGGTGCCGAGCCAGAGTGCGCCGGGCCTTCCTCCACCAGTCGAGCAGATTGTGGAAGATCATGAAGCCCAGGATGGCGGGGATGGCGATCAGGTAGAAAGCTTTCACGAAATCCAGCACCCGGCCGCCCGCCGAGGTGGGCGGAAGCGTGTGCACGAGTCCGATAGCGAATCGCTGTCCGGCGTCGGGATGGCACTTTCCGCACGTCTTGCTCAGATTGGCCTTGTTGACCGTCGAGCGCGGATCGCTCGAAGGCAGGATGTTGTGGATGCCGTGACAACTGGCGCAGTTGGCGACGGTTTGCTGGCCGGCGCGGGAGGCCAGACCGTGGTAGCTATCCTCATAGGTCGGGACTCGTGCCGACGGAACATTGAAGCGCGCCATCAGTTGCGTGTCGCCGTGGCAGCGAGAACAGGCAACCTGCGCGACATTGGCGAGGTAAACCGGCGATTGCGGATTGCCCGGAGCCAGAATCCGGTGCTCGCCGTGGCAGTCCGTGCAAGTCGCCGAAGCCAGAACGCCCGCGGCCACCGCTTGCCCATGAATGCTCTGCCGATATTGATCGTAGACACTGGTGTGACAACTGCCGCATGTCGAGGCCACGTTCTGCTTCCAGATTTTGGATTGAGGATTATCGGCGGCGAGAATGTCGTGCACGCCGTGGCAATCGTTGCAGGAGGCGGCGTTCATCTTGCCCTGTAGAATGGCGCGGCCGTGTACGCTCTGCTTGTAAGCCTCCACAGGATGCGCCACTGCGAAGAAGTATTTGGCCGCGAGCGCGGGATTTGAATGGCAATGCCCGCAGGTATCCGGAAGGTTCACCTTGTTCACGGGCGATTTGGCATCGCCGGCCACAAGAACCTGGTGGGCGACGCCGTGGCAACTCTGACAAGTTGCGGCGTCGCCGTTCATTTTCGCGTGCGCCCGGCCATGGATGCTCTTGCTATATTGGCTCGCCTCTGCGGAATGGCACGCGGCGCAAAGTTGCGCGCCAAGCTTGGAGGGCCTCGCCACGTCATGAGCCCCGTGGCAGGAGATGCAGGTCTGAGAATCGTTCGGATCGCCCAGCATGGCGTGCGCGCTGGACTTCAAGACGTCGGGAACGTCGCCGTGGCAGGTTACGCACGAAGCCGCGGCGGTCTTTGCCGTGTGCCCGGTCTTGGCCGCTCCCGCGTGGCAGTCCACGCATTGCAGGTCTTTGTGGACGCTCTTCCTCAGAACTTCCGCGTGGACCGTGATGTCTTTTCCTTTGGAGTTGGTCAGGCCGCCGCCGGGCAGGTGGCAGGCTAGGCAGTCATCCGCCGCCGAGGCAGGGACGGCTGGTCCCGCGATTCCCAGCGCCAGCAAGGCTACGAAAAGCAGAGAATGGGGCGCGGAAATTGTTGCTTTTTGCCCCATCGAGGAAAAGGCTTCCGTAGAGACTGTCGGGCAATTTGTCCGTGCCAGATAGCCCTCTTTGTCGTTCTGGGGAATTCTGCGCATATGCCGCCGTAAGTGCTGAGCAATGGAGACAATACAACCGACTTTCCGGCACAACGGACAGAGTGTTGCAGTTCTCATGCCGGAAAGCAGAGTTTTGCAACAGGAGGGTGCGACAGTGTGTCCATGTCGTCAGGCGCCCAGGCCCTGTACTTCGAATCGCGAAAGCTCGGAATGGCGGCAGAAATTAGGGGAAAGAACTGGGATTCCCGACGGCGAGGCGGGGCGTGCCGCCTCC
>JAIQGB010000390.1 GCA_020072905.1 Terriglobia bacterium
CTGGACGTGGTGATTCTCCACCGCCTGCTGCTCGAACAGGTGCTCGGCATCGACCGTCAGGCAGTTCGGGAAGAGAAGAACCTGCGCTACGTCCGTGAAGCCAACGACGCTCTCCGCCAAGTCGAAGGCGGCCAGGGGCAGGTCGCCTTCCTGATGAATCCCACACCCGTCGAGGACGTCTGGGCCAACGCACTCGCCGGGAATCCGCTGCCACAAAAATCCACGGACTTCTATCCCAAGCTGCTCTCGGGGCTGACGATCTACTGGCTGGATAATCCGGCGGGAATGTAGGGGCGAAGTGAGTCCGCCCTCCCTGCCTCGCGGCAATCGGCCGCCTCTACGTCGAGCCGTGCGTGAGGCGGCCGGCACGGCCTTCAGCGCATCGAGTGCCGCTCCAACTTGTGGGGCCAATCCTCGCTAGTCGGCAGCATCCGGTGGAGGCTGGCAAACGGACCGGAATGCACAGCCTCGGAGAGTTGAAACGGCACTAGCCGAAGGACTTCACCGCGCCCTCAACGCTGTCGTAGACGTCGAAGACGGTGACGAGCTTAGTAATGTGCAGTTGCTCGTCGAATTTCTTGGTGAGATTGGCCAGCTTCATACTGGCGCCCTGGTTGCGCGCCGTCGTAAAGCCCGCGACCAAGGTCCCCAGGCCCGCGCTGTCGATATATTTCACTTCGGCCAGGTCCAGCACCAGGCGCGTCTTCCCCTGGCCCAGAAGGTCCTTGAGCTTGGTCCGAAGTTTGTTGCTCTCTTCACCGAGCGTCACTCGGCCCGAAAGCGTCACGACGGTGACTCCGTTCGATTCCTTCTCAGAAAACTCCAGTGCCATGAATAACCTCCTCCCCTCGCCTTCGCCGCCAAAACCGCCGGGGCCGCGGCTTTTCCACTGAATGACTCAGCTATCTACAACTTTGCAAATGGTGAGCCGTCCCCCGGAAACTTGGCATTCTACCCAGCTTTCGGGCGAAAGTAAACGGCCTGCGCGGGAAGGCGCGAATGTCCGGCGCGCGGCGGTGGGTACTAGCTGTAAGATAGTGCATGGTTGAGGCCATAATGATGGCGCTGGCGTGATACGCAAGTGTTCCACAATCTCGGGTTCGCACATATGCCAGATTTCGGCATGTTTACGCCACCGGCCAAACGAGGAGCAGAAGCAGGATGAGTAAGCGTGTCTGTCCGTGGTGGCTCGGCTACTTGCTGGCCAGTCCGATACGGCGACTGGTGGACGACCCGTCCAAAGTTCTGGCCCCATACGTTGGTGAGGGCATGACGGTCCTCGAACCGGGGCCGGGCATGGGTTTCTTCACGCTCGAACTGGCCCGCCGCGTGGGCCCCTCGGGGCGCGTGGTTGCGGTGGATGTCCAGCCCAGGATGATCGAGAGGCTCAAGCGACGCGGGCTGGGCTTGGGGAACACGTGGATGCACGCCTGGCCGCGCCAGATTCACTGCGCGTGGCTGACTTAGCCGGGGTGGTAGATTTTGTGCTCGCCTTCGCTGTAGTCCACGAACTACCTGCCCTAAACAGCTTCTTCGCAGAAGTCGCGACAGCCCTTAGGCCGGGTGGCACTCTCCTCCTGGCTGAGCCGACTGGGCACGTATCTGGCCCTGAGTTCGAGACGGAATTGGAGTCCGCTGCGCAGGCCGGCCTGAGCGTCGCGGACCGCCCCTCCCTCCGCCGCAGCCGCGTCGCGCTGCTGAAGAAGACCGGCTAGCAAGCTGCCACGTGGGTGGCGCATGCATCGTGGCTTTGGCGATGTGCGCGATGAAGCAATCCGTCTGGGTCACAAATGCGCGCGGCGTCTGGGGTCGGCAGTAGGTCTGCGGAGATGATTAGGCCGATGATGATGGCGCTGGCGTGATACGCACGTGCTCGACAATCCCGGGTCCGCATACATGCCGCAGAGCAGCATATATGCGCCACCCGCGAGTGACCGGCGTTGCTTACGCCCTGGCCGCCTTTCCCTGAAAATGAGGCGCGAATTCCTCGGCCACGAAGGTCTCGATCGAGGTTGGCGTAGTGTTCTCGGCGGAGCGCCGTTCCAAGGGGGCCACGTGCCCAGAGTTGAGTGCCTCGGCCATTTCCAGGAGCAGGTCGGCCACGCTCGCGGACATGCCCATCTGCGTGAGCGCCGGCTTCAGTTGCTGCGGCGGCAATTGCACATAGCCAAGGTCCGGTTTTCCGATTGCTTTGCCGATCACAGACGCCACTTCCTTGTACGTCAAATCGCGCTGGCCGAGCAGTTCGCGAGCTTGCTTCCCGGCGAAGTCTCGCTTCTCGAGGATCCGAGCGGCGACTGCGCCGATATCGCGCGTGGCGATCATCGGCACGGGCAGGTCCGCGCGGAGGGGTCCGCCCACGATCCCGAAGTTCCGGATCACGTCCACCTGAGGCAGCAGATTCTCCATAAAATAGCCCGCCCGCAGGTAGACGGCATTGAGGCCAGCAAGGGCGTTCAGTTTCTCCTCCAGATTATGAAGCCCCACAATCGGGCCGGTCTTCTCCCGCTTGTCAGCGCCGAAGCTGCTCAAAACGACCACGTGCGTGACGCGAGCCTGCCCGAGTGCCCGGGCCAGAGCATCGCTCACTCTTTCCTGATAGCCTCGCGGGTCCGCGGAGGCCATGTTGGGCGGGATCATCGCGTAAACGGCCTGTGCCCCGTCGAAGGCCCTGCTCAGCGCGCCCGCGTCCGTGACGTCCGCCACAAAGGCTTCGGCGCCCTTCTCAACGAACCCCTTCAGCCGGCCCGAGTCCCGGCCGATCACGCGAACCTTTTCCCCCCGAGCCAGCAACTGCTCCGCAATCACCCTGCCTGTATTTCCAGTTGAACCCGTAATGGCCACCATAACGTCAACCTCCTCTCTGGATAATCCATTGGATGCATCGGCGCGTACCATGGTGACATTCAACCGGGCGTGCGAGCGGCCATCTCTGAAATGGTGATGCCTTGTTAAGCCGGCAGGGGCGGTCCCCTGGGAAGAAGAGACTACTCGAACTCCGAGCAGGACGCGAAGTAGCCGCAGCGAGGGCAGACTAGCTTGCAATGCCGCGATTCGAGGCGCTTCGAGCAGACGGGGCAAACTTCGACGGGAAGTTCTTGGGGCTGAGCTACAGCGTTGGGCTCGGGAGGCGTGTCGCTCATCCCAGACCGTTCAGCGAAACAGTGACTGAATCAATCCCACTTCCCAGGCGAGATAGCCGCCGAAGCCGAGGCTGAAGAGTCCCGCGGCGAGCCGGATCAGGCGCTCCATCAGTTGCAATCGCTCGATGGCGAGCACCAGGGGAACCGACATGAGCAAGCTCATCACCGCCATGCCGCCGATCGAGCCCACGCCGAAGATCAGGATGTATCCGGCGGCGAGCAGCAACGAGGGCAGCGCGCCCACCACGAGCATCATCAGCGCGGCCGTGCCTGCCAGTCCGTGGACCACGCCGACCACGAAGGGCCGTCCGCCCAGACGCAGCGTGCGGTGCTGGTGCTGGTGTTCCGCCTTGCCCAGGTGCACATGGAGGTGCGTGTGCTCGACGCCGTCGTGTTCGTGACGATGGACGTGCAGCGCGCCTCCCCGCGCCAGCCGGAGGAGGACGTTGCCGCCCAGGAAGATCAGCATGAGGCCCACCAGGAACTCCAGGAACTGCGAGAGGCGGGGCGTGAGGGCCAGGCGGAACGCCGCCACCGCGAGGCCGAAGACCAGCAGCGACGCGGTGTGGCCCATCCCCCAGGAGACACCCACGAGCGTGGAGCGCAGCACGTTCCGCTCTTCGCTCACGAACGTGGAAACCGCCGCGAGATGGTCGGCGTCGAGGGCGTGCCGCAAGCCCAGAACGAATCCCAGCGCCAGCGTGGACCAGATTGGGAACTCAGCGACGTTCATAGTTTAGGTGCCGCAGCGATCAGTGATCCGCCATAACTTCTCAGCTACCTTAATCATCCATCTGGGGACCGTTTCCTCAGAGCTGACCGCTGATGGCTGACGGCTGACCGCTCACGAATAGTGCTCGCGCATGAACGCGGTGATGGCCGAGTAAGCGCACTCGGGCGTCGCCTCATCCGGCAGGAAG
>JAIQGB010000391.1 GCA_020072905.1 Terriglobia bacterium
GGTCCAGTCATGTGCCGCGAACTGGCCGCGCTGGATATCGACGTGGCTATCTACCTCCCCAGAGAACGGGAGATCCCTAAAGAGTTTTTGTCAGCAGAGTATCTCTTGCGCGCGCCGACCACAGTTAAGGTGCGCCCTGGCTAGCCAGTCGATTCAAGGTGCCGATCGCCTCTGGCGGGCCGCTCGCGCGGAGTGGCGCAGACGTCGCCTTTCGAGAGTTCTTTCTGAATCGCTGCTTCACACGCGTTCGCCGAGTTGGCGACCCCTGCGTCGCAAGGCCGCGCGTAAGCCCCTCGCGGCTAGCATACGGGTCCATGGGTCCAGCGAATCAAAGCTAGGGTCCAAGGATCGGAGAATATCACCGACAGCCTTTCCTTGGTCGGCCATGCGAGCCGCCTCGTCATATCGAGGATTATTGGGACGGCCCCGTCCCGGGGGCAGTGTGCGGCGAAGCAGCCTAACAGCCTGCTTCTTAAACTTAGCGGGATCGCGGGCGATCTCCTTTGCGAATTGCCGCTTCATCTTGGCGCTGAACTTTCGAAGCATCTGTTCAAGAGCTTGCATAATGGTCCTCGTGAGGCAGCATTCCTGGGTTTATGCTGCCGCATGGACCAACTCAAAGCGAAACGGGATGATGAGCGCGCTCGGTACCTTGCAAGCCCCCGCAACCAAACCCTCCCCAATAACGTCTTCGTGGGAACACGTTGCAACGAGTTAGATCGGTTGCCACTCGGGGCGAGGTGTGAGCGTGGTCACAAGTTGGGCGCAGAATCTTGATTGGCGATCCCTCTGGATTTCAATTCGTCAAAAGAAAACAGTGACGGAAATAGTGACATGGCGATGTCATCGGGCAGTGGTGACCAGTACGCATACGTGTAACACTCGACGAGAATTTCTACGGCATTCTTCCCTATGCGCCTGACTCGGCTGGTCATTGCACCCTGCCCGTCTCTTCTCTTGGCGCGAACTGCTCACCCGCCCAGTCGGCAAGCCTCTTTCCATCTCCCTCCGACCAATGGGTGTAGTGCTCCGAGGTGACCCGGCTCCCCCCCACATGCCCCACACGCTTCTGAATCAACTCTTCCGGGAACCCCCGCCCTACGCGCTTCGCTAACGCGGGTGTGGCGGAGGGCGTGGAGTCTTGCATGGCCAATGCCAAGCGACTTAAGGAGTGGACCAAGGATTCTCTTGACGATGAGGTCAGGGAGGACGGGCGTTCCCCTACTGGTGTGGTAACCTGCCCCCGTTTTCTGTACCAATCATAATGCGATTTCCAGGGGTTGACAGCCCTGCCGAAGTTACGCTCGTGGATCACAGTGGTAACACCCTTGCAAGCAGGCCTTACGACCCTGTAACCAAACAAATGGTAGGGGGACCAAGTCTTTCTGTGACGATAGAAGGAAAGCAAAAAAGCACGTCTCCTGTCACAGGTTTTTCAAACTGCACCACTACCGATATTCCGGATACACCTCACCTAACGCCCCAGTTCTTGCCGGTCTGGCTGCCAATTGCCGAATAGTCGCGCAGACGGCAGGGATTCTCGGGCCGATCGCCTCATCTGCCCCCGGTCTGATATTGTCCGAGTGTGCCGTGATCCAGGCCCAACCGCCAAGCTGCGAGTGAGGACCGCATCTACAGTTTGCTGACTTCGCGGCCCAATGGCTTCTGCGATCGATCCATGCTCATGATTTTCTCCGTGGAAGGGCAAGTTGACAGGCTGTGGGTGAGGCCCGAAGTCGTGGGATATACATACAGATAGCAGTCAGAGGCTGGAGAACTAGGTCATTGCCACGCGGAGGGCTGCTCCGGAAAGTTCATCCGGCGCAGGAGGATCTAGAAGCGGGGCCCAACGGGACAGGAAGGCTGGCCTGAAAAGTGCCAAGACAGGGACGGCCCGGAGCGTTCAGTATTGAACAGACAGCTCAAGTCTCGGCATGGTAGCTTTTTCAATGACCCGGGTTTTACAGACAGAAATCCCCGCTTAGACGCCGGAGGACATTATGAACACCCCCAAGAACAGTCCATTCCCATTTGCGTCTTTTGCCGGACACCTGCCTGGGCTCCGCGCCCTGCTCCTTGGATTGGCCATTCTCCTGATATTGGTGCCCGCGTCCGGGCCAATCTACGGTCAATTGGATTCCGTGCTAGGCAAGCTGAAGGGCGCCAACAAGGCAGGCCTGGGCGACGCAAAAATCGGCTCCGGCCTGAAAGAGGCCCTGCAAGTGGGCACCGAAAACGCTGTTAAATCCACCGGACGGCCGGACGGCTATTTTGCGAATGAAGCCATCAAGATCCTGCTTCCGGGGAAACTTAAAGCGATGGAGCAGGGCTTGCGCATCATGGGCAAGGGCCCGGAAGTGGATCAATTCGTCCTCAGCATGAATCGCGCCGCCGAGCAGGCTGCTCCTCTGGCCAAGCCGATTTTCCTGGATGCCGTGCAGCAGATGACCTTCGAAGACGCGCGCAAGATCCTCAGCGGTGGCGATACCGCTGCCACGGATTACTTCAAGCTAAAGACTTCCGACAAGCTCGCCACGGCCTTCAAGCCTGCGGTGGACAAAGCCATGGCCAACACCGGGGTGGAACATCAGTTCAACAAGCTGATGGGCAGTGCGCCCGCTCTGCCGTTTGGCAAGCCGGGCGCTCTGGATATCAACCACTACGTGGTGACGAAGAGCCTTGACGGCCTTTTCCTGGTTCTGGGCCAGGAGGAAAGAAAGATCCGGAAGAACCCTGCCGCCCGGGTGACGCCTCTGCTGAAACAGGTGTTCGGAGGGCTCGGAGGGTAATCCTGTTTTTTCGGTGTGTGCAAGGGAGGAAGCAAGGCTTGCCTTTTCAGCCACACATTGACTCTTCTGCTAGATCGTTTTGCAGGCGTGTGAAAGGAGGAGTTCCCTGTTGCGGCGGGGCATTTCCTTGAAGCGCCTCCCGAGCCTCTCCTCGTCTTTCCCAAGCGAGGTTTTCTTTGCGGGCGCGGGAGATTCGGCGTGGGCAGAAGCTGGTCTGGGCCCGGCTGGGCGCAATGGCTACACCCCTCTTCCTGGACAGAGTGTTATCTGTCTGCAAGAAAATCCCCGAATGTGAAATCAGTTTTCCAGCCTTGTGAGCGATTTCTGCGAGCGAGCCTTGCTTACTCCGGGAACTCCATCTGGCGCACGAGGTTCTGGAAGCGCGGGTCGGAGCGCAGGGGGACAACTAGCGGAAGTTCTCCACAAGCACCAGTCCCGATGTCGGGTGCGGATGCCCCATGAAGAGAGTCCACAGCTCGTCGGGAATAATGGTCGGCCACTCGCCGGTGTCTGGTCCTTCATAACCCTGCAGCCTCCCTGCCTGGCCGCTCCGGATGAATGGTCGCCCACGTGGAAGTTATTCGCGGGCTGCTCGCTTCATCTGCCACCGGTCTGATATTGTCCGACAGCGCCGTGATCCGACCGGAGTCGCACATTGAACTCGGATCGGTAGGTAAACACTAGGCGACTTATAAGGAGTGGTGTGGGGAACCGACAACAACCATTTGCGGATTAGCTGGTTGGATCATTATTGGTGCGATGGGGATTTATATCCTCGTGAGGTTAGAGTCCCTGCGTCGAAACCCTGCCCACCTGTGACCCGATAAGTGATTGTTTTTAAGTTGGTGGAATCGGCCCAAGATTGTGTGTCAAAACCGCATGGATTCAAATTAATTTCGGGTTAGCCAATTCACGGCCAAGTAACCGCCAACGTCAGATCAGGAGCTGCGTGGCGCTAAGGTTGTTTCCCAGTGGGCGACCATTCGGTCAGAACGTGTCCGACCGGCGATGCGGCCGAGGCGGCTTTCCGGCTGACGACACTGGTCAAAGGTTTTGGCTGGCACCGTGCGCCAAGTAGGTCTTGAACACGACCCGGCGCACCTACGACGCTCAGAACAGGGAGCAAGGACAAGGAGAAAAAACATGCTTGCTGAGACTCTAATAAAACACGACCCCGGCGGCTGGATTGTTCGGGGCCGGGAACTGCGCGGCAGAATGCTCGGTGCACTCCCGCAGTCGCAACCCCTGGTCGGCGACGCGCGCGGCGGGCTGGTGGAAGGCGGGCCTGGACCGACGCGCAGAGGATTGGCGATGGCCGAGCGTGCGGGAATACATGGGGACGGTTGGCGAAGCGGCCACCCGGCACCCCATCCTACCCATCGACCGGGTGCTGCTGCCGACCGACCAGAACACCCGGATTTGACGACGAGCCGCAAAGTCTCTGCCAAACCCGACTCTGCGCTAGCTGCTCCGCGCTACCTACTTCCGAAGATAATTCTTCCGGAGTTGCGACTAGGCAATCGGAAACAATGTCATCGAGACAAAAGGTCTTCTTGACGCGAGACAAGGCGTGGAGTATCTAAGTTGCGGCCCGCCCAGCAACTGTTCGGGTCTTGCCGAGGATTCCGAGGCGTGCCCTGAAGCCACGAAGCCCATCCTGGCTTGCGCGGTCGCCGAAAGCCCACCACGGAGAGAATACGCGCAGCTTTCAGATCCGTCGCAGCCGTGGCCGCGCGGCAATTAATCTTTTCCTGCCGAAACGCCTCGGGGGCTGTCGAGGAAGACGGGGCTAAACCTCGCCCGCACTCGGGTGAAGCAGCAAGGAGGCTTCTATGCGAGCAGCAAAATCCTTCTTTTTATTCCCATTTCTTTTCGCTTTAGCAAGCTGCGGAGGTGGAGGTGGGGGAGGAGATGTAGCCCCTCCGCCACCACTGACCATCAGCGTTAGCCCTTCGACCGCCACCTTGGGTGTTGGCGAAACCGTGCAATTCTTCGCGGATGTCAACCGCTCGAACGCTACCGAGGTCTGGTACGTGAACGACGTGCAGGGAGGGAATTCCGCAGTCGGCACGATTTCATCCAGCGGGCTTTATACAGCTCCTTCCAGTCAGCCGAATCCGAATACCGTGACGGTGAAAGCGGTCCCGGACGCGGATAAGACCAAGTCGGCAAGCGCTGCCGTCACTGTTGTGACGTTTGCCATTTCACCTCCTTCGCCGAGCGTTGAGGTCGGCCAGACGCAGCAGTTCACTACCACCCTCCCTGCCGCTCTCTGGCAGGTGAACGGCGTCAGCGGCGGGAACGCGATTGTGGGCACGATTTCGTCCTCCGGATTGTATACGGCACCCGCAAACGTTCCGCTCCCCGCCACGGTGGCAGTGACGACATACAGACATGGCAACCCGAACACGACGGCCCAGGCGACGGTGACGATCACGCCCTCCTCGCAGGCAGGCGACTTCACGCTGACACCCGACTCTGCCACCGTGGCGGCGGGTGCCACCCAGCAATTCACGGCTAGCGTGGCGGTAGACTGGGAAGTGATAGGAGCTGCAGCAACGGACGCCGGTACCTGGGGCACCATCTCGAGCAGCGGACTCTACACCGCGCCCGTGACTCCGCCTTGGACGGGGACCGTCACCATCAAGGCGACTTCGCAGGCCGATTCCAGCAAGACAGCGACAGCGACCGTCGCCGTCACCTTCTCAAACCACAGCCTCCAGGGGGACTACGCCTTTCGGTACAGAACTGCCGAGACCTCAGGCGACCTCTTCGTGTTCGCAGTGGGCAGGTTTGCCGCCAACGGACAAGGGGCGATCTCAAATGGCCTGATGGATTCTGTGATGCTTGGCGGCACCGCCACGACGCCCATCACCGCAGCTCCGTTTACGGGAACGTACACCGTCGAGCCCGATGGCAGGGTTACGGCCTCGTTCAGCGTCCAGATCGGGGGCGCCACGCAAACCATGCCCCTGCGCTTCGTGTTGTTCGATAATCGCACGGCGCAGATGATCAGCTTTGATGATACGAGTTGCGGCTGGGGAACGATCGAACAGCAGGACACGTCCTCGTTCGCAGGCGGCCTCGCCGGGACCTACGTCTTCATGTTTGATGGGATCGAGTCGACGGACTTACACCCTTATGCCGCAGCCGGGATGTTCACCACCGACCCGGCAGGCACGCTCACGGGCACCCAGGACCTGAATTTCTATGGCATCACGGTGGCGTCGGGCGTGCCGTTTGGTGGGACTTTCGATAACCCAGACGCCAGCAGCGGGCGGGGCAACCTCAACCTTGCGGTCCCCAACGGGTCCGGAGCCTTCGTTTACTACCAGTTGAGTGAGGATAGTTTCGTCTTCACCTCCATCGGGGGTTCTCAAGGGGGGTTGGTGGGGATTGCCGTGAGACGGGATCCGGCCGCCACGTTCTCGAACGCCTCACTGAATGGCGGCGTGGGATTCTTTTCCCAGGGGTACGTCCCAGTCCAGGGGGAGCCGCAAAACACCACCATGGTTCGTGCCGGGCGATTCGTGGCCAACGGTGGCGGGGCCAATTCCACAGGATGGGCTCACACGAACACGGACGGCACCGTCGTGGCTGGCGCAGGCCTGGGAGTACACTACACGATTGCAGCGGACGGCCGGGGAACGGCGTCGTTCGCCCTGCCAGCAGGCACCACCCACCTGGGCCTTTACATGATTTCAGACAACAACGCGTTCTTCGTCTCCATGGAGGATTCCGACGTCTCCCCCGGACAGT
>JAIQGB010000392.1 GCA_020072905.1 Terriglobia bacterium
GACAGTACGGTGTTCCGTCCATCAATCTGGCCTACTTCGAAGTGGACCCCAGCGTGATCAAACTGATCCCGATGGAAACGTCGATGAAGTACCAGATCTTGCCGCTCAGCCGGGTAGGATCATCCTTAACGGTGGCGATGGTTGACCCCACGAACGTTTTCGCGATGGACGACATCAAGTTCATGACGGGGTTCAACATCGAGCCGGTTGTGGCCTCCGAGACGGCCATCACGGACGCCATCAAGAAGCACTATGGGACCGTCGAGGACGTCGAGCGCAAAAAGGAGATCGAGGAGATCGTCAGCTTCATCGACGAAGGCCAGGCGGAGAGCGTCGAACTCGAGGCGGAGGACGAGAGCACGCTGAATTTGGCGGCGCTCGAGAAGGCCGCCGAAGAGGCACCCGTCATCAAGCTGGTGAACTACATCCTCACCGACGCGGTGAAGCGCGGCGCGAGCGACATCCACATGGAGCCGTACGAGAAGGAATACCGCGTCCGCTACCGCGTTGACGGAATGCTGCAGACGATGATGAACCCGCCCAACAAGCTGCGGGACGCCATCATCAGTCGCGTCAAGATCATGGCGAAGCTGGACATATCCGAGAAGCGCCTCCCCCAGGACGGCCGCATCATGATTAAGATGATGCATAACGGGAAGAAGAAGCAGCTCGACTTCCGCGTTTCCGTTCTTCCCACCCTGCACGGCGAGAAAGTCGTCATGCGGCTGCTCGACAAGGAAAACCTGCGGCTGGACATGACCAAGCTGGGGTTCGAGCAGGAATCGCTGACGAAATTCCAGAAGGCCATCTTCAAACCTTACGGGATGGTGCTGGTCACGGGGCCGACCGGCAGCGGCAAGACCAATACACTCTATTCCTCCATTGCCCAGCTCAACAAGCCGGATACGAATATTATCACGGCGGAAGACCCGGTCGAGTTTGAGTTGCCGGGCATCAACCAGGTGCAGATGAAAGAGCAGATCGGGCTGAACTTCGCGGCGGCGCTGCGCTCCTTTCTCCGCCAGGATCCCAACATCATCCTGGTGGGCGAAATCCGCGACTTTGAGACGGCGGAAATCGCCATCAAGGCGGCCCTCACCGGGCACCTGGTGCTTTCCACGCTCCACACCAACGACGCGCCGTCGACGATCTCACGACTCATGAACATGGGGATTGAGCCCTTCCTGGTGGCGACTTCCGTTCACTTGATCGCCGCGCAACGCCTGGCTCGGCGTATCTGTCAGGACTGCAAAATCCAGGACGAGGTCGCACCGCAGGTGCTGATCGACGCCGGCTATACCCCGGAAGAGGTCAAGACCACCAAGATTTATAAGGGCCAAGGCTGTGCGACCTGCGGCAACAAGGGCTATAAGGGCCGCGTCGGACTCTACGAGGTCCTGGAGATCACCGACGAGCTGCGCGAGCTGATCTTGGTCGGGGCCTCGGCGCTGGAAATCAAGCGCAAGGCCATCGACCAGGGCATGATTTCCCTGCGCCGCAGCGGGTTGATCAAAGTGGCTGCTGGCCTGACGACGCTGGAAGAGGTCATTCGTGAGACCGTTCTCTAGTTCCCGGTCGAAGGGATCTCAAACGAAAGAAAGGCAGGCCCGATGCCCATACCGAGCTTAAGTGAACTCCTCAAACGCATGGTGGATTCGGGAGGGTCTGACCTTCACATCACCACCAACTCGCCGCCCCGCATTCGGCTGCACGGCGCGCTGAAGCCGTGCGAGGACCTGCCGGTGCTCGGCCCGGCCGACACCAAGCAACTGGCCTACAGTATTCTGACCGACGCGCAGAAGCACCGTTTCGAAGAAAACCTGGAGCTCGACTTCTCTTTCGGTATCAAGAACATCGCGCGCTTCCGGGGTAATCTCTTCAACCAGCGCGGAGCGGTGGCGGGGGTTTTCCGCGTCATCCCGTTTGAGATCAAATCCTTTGATCAGCTCGGCCTGCCACAAGTGATCCGTAAGCTGTGCGAGAAGCCGCGCGGGCTCATCCTCGTGACCGGGCCGACCGGCAGCGGCAAATCCACCACCCTGGCCACGATGCTCAACCTGATTAACGAGAGCCGGTACGAGCACATGATTACCATCGAAGACCCGATCGAGTTCATCCACGCACACAAGAAGTGCCTGGTGAACCAGCGCGAGGTCCACGCGGACACGCACTCCTTCGCGAACTCGCTGCGCGCCGCGCTCCGCGAGGACCCCGACGTGGTGCTGATCGGCGAAATGCGCGATCTGGAAACGATCGAATCCGCCCTGCGCATCGCCGAAACCGGCCACCTGACGTTCGGCACGCTGCACACGAACTCCGCTTCCTCCACCATCAACCGCATCATCGACGTGTTTCCCTCCCACCAGCAATCGCAGATTCGCGCCCAGCTTTCGCTGGTGCTGGAAGGGATCATGTGCCAGGCCCTCCTGCCGCGCGCCGACGGCAAGGGACGCGCCATGGCCATGGAAGTCCTGGTCCCGAACGCCGCTATCCGCAACCTGGTGCGCGAAGACAAGATTCACCAGATCTATTCCGCCATGCAATCGGGGCAGGACAAGTTCGGGATGCAGACGTTCAACCAAGCGCTTCAAGCGCTCTACACGCAGCGACTCATTACCCTGGAGACGGCGCTTTCCCGTTCGAGCAACCCGGAGGAACTCCAGGACATGATCAACCGCGGCGCTCCCAGCGGCGCTGCCCAACGCCCGACGCCATCCTATACATCCGGGCGCCGCTAGCGGTCGTCCGCCCGCGGCAAGGATGGCGTCGAACTAGTGAGGTGACCTCAAGATGCCGCAATTCGAATTTCGTGGCACTTCCCGCACGGGCGAGCAGGTGAGTGGAACGCGCTTCGCGCCCAGTCGTGAGGCGTTGGACGCGATCCTGCGACGCGAGCAAATCAGTCCCACCCGGATCGTCGAAAAGGGCCGGGAAATCGCCATCCCCAAGCCCAAAGTTGCCGGAAGGGTCAGCGCCAAGGAACTGGCCATCTTCACCCGACAGTTCTCGGTGATGATCGACGCCGGCCTCCCCCTCGTCCAGTGCCTGGAGATTCTCGCGACGCAGCAGGAGAACAAAGGATTTGCCCGAGTGCTGGCGGGAGTCCGCTCGTCGGTGGAGAGCGGCTCGACCCTGGCCAACGCCCTGCGGCAGTACCCCAGGATTTTCGACGATCTTTACACCAACATGGTCGACGCGGGCGAGACGGGCGGTATTCTCGATACCATCTTGCAGCGCTTGTCCGGCTACATCGAAAAGGCGGTCAAGTTGAAGCGCGCCGTTCAGTCCGCCTTGATCTACCCCGTCGCGGTGATTGTGATTGCGGGCGGCGTGATCTTCCTGCTGCTCTGGAAAGTGGTGCCCATCTTCGCCACGCTGTTCGCCGGACTGGGTGTTCAACTCCCGCTGCCCACCCGCATCGTGATCGGCCTGAGCAACGCCATCGGCTTGTTCGCGCTGCCCCTCATCGTTCTGTTGGTTCTCGGGGGCTATGGGTTCAAGAAGTACTATGAGACCGCTACCGGTAAGATGCAGATTGACACCGTGATCCTGAAGATCCCGATCCTCGGCAACCTGATGCGCAGGATCGGCGTGGCGCGCTTCACCCGCACGCTCGGCACGCTGATCACCAGCGGCGTGCCCATGCTCGAGGCGATGGATATCACCTGCTGCAGAAGATCGCCGACTTTTACGAGGATGAAGTCGACGCCGCGGTCGGCGACCTGCTGACGGCCATGGAACCGATGATGATCCTCTTCCTGGGCATCGTGGTCGGGGGTGTGGTTATTTCGATGTACCTGCCGCTGTTCAGCCTCATCGGCAAGCTGGCCGGGTGAGAAGCGTGAGTCCAGTTGCGGTGCGCTCCGGGGCCCGAGGATACCGGCCCCGGAGACCGGCTCCAGCGGGCGGTCCCGCCCTCTGGTTTCCCCGAGGGTTTCACCCGCGCCGGTGCGGCGCAGTCCCCACGCTGGCCTCGAATTCTGCGGCTCCCGATAATGCCGGAAAGTGTTTCCCATGAAATTCAGCGGTGAGCTCCAAACCTGGCTGCCTTACGTCATCAAGATCCGCTTCGTCATCATCAGCTTCGTTTTTGCGATCGAATACTCCATTCGTGTTGTCGCCTCCGATATCGCCCACCCCGAAACGATCAAGTACCTGGGTGTGGTGGTCATCCTCTGGTACATCGTCAACCTGTTTTTCCTCATCTACAACCAGATCAGCCGCGACCATCTCCTGCAAGCCTACCTTCAGATCCTTTCCGACGTCTGCATTATCACGGCGGTTGTGCACGTGACGGGAGATCTGAACAGCAACTATTTATCGCTGTACCTCGTCGCCATCATCCTGGCGAGTATGCTGCTGCCGCGGGGGCGCGTGTTCCTGGTGGCGGCGGTCAGCTTCGTCTTCATGGGCTTTCTGCTGGAGATGGCCTACCTGCCCAACCTTTACCCGGAGGTGGTGGACCGCTACCCCGGACTGCAATCCCTAGCGACTTCCTCCACAATTCCGGTGTCTCTGCGCGACCTGCAAGTGAAAATTTTCGTCAGCCTTTTCGGGTTCTTCGCGGTGGCTTATTTGGCGAGTTATTTGACGGAGAACCTGCGCAAGACGGGGGCCGCGCTCCGCGACAAGAGCGGGCAGGTGGCGAGCCTGCAAGCCATCAACGAAAACATCATTCAGAGCATGCGCGATGGGCTCATCACCACGGACCTGGACGGCACCATCCAGGATTTGAATCCTGCCGGTGCGGGCATCCTGGGGCGGCGCCCCGGGGACCTCAAAGGGCGACAAATCGCGGAAGTCTTCCCCAAGGTCCCGCGCGGCGACGCGGCAGGAGGCGACGGGTCTTCGGCCCCGCCGCGGCGCGAAATCACTTACGGCCACCCGCGCGGCGAGCCCCGGATTCTGGCGGTCGCGTCCTCTCCGCTGGTCGTGCCCGACGCGGGAGCCCTCGGGCTGGTTTACAGCTTTCAGGACTTGACGGAGGAAAAGCGTCTGGAGGCGGAGTACCGTGCCAAGGACCGCATGGCGACGCTCGGGAGGCTCGCGGCGGGAATCGCACATGAGATCCGCAATCCGCTCGCCTCCATCGCCGGGTCCGTCAAATTGCTGCCCAGCATTGCCCAGCTCGACGAAGACCAGGCAAAACTGGTGGATATCGTCAGCCGGGAATCCGAGCGGCTCAACAAGCTGGTCTCGGACTTCCTCATCTATTCCCGCGAGCAGCGATTTGAATTCCGCGACGTTGATGTGGTGAACCTGCTCGAGGAGACGCTTCTTCTCGTCGAACACCATCCTGCCTTCGGGCCCGGGTACAGGGTGGAGCGAAAGCTTCCGCCGCGCCCCGTGGTCGCCTGCGCGGATGCGGACAAGATGCGTCAGGTCTTCTGGAATATCTGCGACAATTCCCTGAAAGCGATGCCGGAGGGCGGCACGCTGACCGTGGAAGTCGAAGAGGGACCCGGCCAGAAGGTGAGGGTCGCTCTCGCGGACACCGGGATTGGCCTGAGTGATGTGCAACTCGAGAAGGTCTTTGAACCGTTCCAGGCCGGATTTACCAATGGCACGGGCCTGGGGCTGGCGATCGTCTACCAGATCATCCAGGCGCATCATGGCCGCGTCCAGGTTAGGTCCGCGCCGGGGAAGGGGACGCGCTTTCTCCTTGAGCTGCCCCGGACCCAGCCACGGTAAACACGGAATGCTGAAGGGTAAACGGTGAATTACCGCGACTGAGCGGGATGCCAAACGTGCGGTCCACCGACCCTCAGCCGAGCCTGCTTGTTCATCCTGCGTATTTCAGAAATCACGATTCCGGAGTCTCATGGCCCGTTTGTTGATTGTGGATGACGAGAAATCGCTTTGCCAGTTGCTGGAGATCGCCTTTCGCAAGGACGGCCACACTGTGGAAACGGTCTCCAGCGGTAAGACAGCGCTGACGAAGCTCGCGTCTCACGCCCACGACCTCATCATTTCGGATATCCGCATGCCGGATATTTCCGGGATTGACTTGCTCAAAGAAGCGCAGAATTCTCGAAATCCTGCGGCGTTCATCCTGATCACCGCAGTGCCCACGGTTTCGACAGCCGTGCAAGCCCTGAATCTGGGGGCTTACCGTTACGTCATCAAGACGGACAAGCTGGTGGAGGAGCTGCGCTTGGTGGTGGCGCGGGCCCTGGAAGAATTGGCGCTGCGCGAGGAGAACGTGCGCCTCCGCCGCGAACTGCTCCGCGTCTTCGCCCAGAACAACATCGTCGGGCACAGCCGGAAAATCGAAGCGATCCTGGAAATGGTGCGGACGGTGGCCCCCACCACGAGCACCGTCCTCATCACCGGGGACAGCGGGACGGGCAAAGAACTGGTGGCGCGTGCCATCCACGAGGCGAGCCCGCGGCGGGAGAAAGCCTTCGTCTCTATCAATTGTGGCGCCTTTCCGGAGACGCTCCTGGAGAGTGAACTTTTCGGGTACTTCAAGGGAGCCTTCACTGGAGCCGATTCCAACAAGAAGGGAATCTTCGAGGCAGCCAGCGGAGGGACGCTTTTCCTGGATGAAATCGGCGAGACGAGTTTGACCATGCAGGTGAAGTTGCTGCGTGTCTTGCAGGAGCGCAAGGTCCACCCCCTGGGCGGCACCGTGGAGGTCCCGGTGGACGTGCGCCTGATTGCTTCCACCAATCGCGACCTCCAGGCCATGGTGACCGCCGGCCAGTTCCGCGAAGATTTCTACTATCGCGTGAGCGTAATTCCCATTCACGTCCCTCCCTTGCGCGAGCGTCAGGAGGATATCGAGCCCTTAGCGCGTCACTTCCTGCGAAAGTTTTCCCTGCAGATGGGAAAGCCCCTGCGGGATTTCGACGGCGAGGCCTTGTCCGCGCTTACCCACCACGCTTGGCCCGGCAATGTGCGCGAGCTGGAGAACGCTATCGAGCGTGCCGTGGCGGTCAGTGGCGATCGGGACGGCTTGATCCGGCTCGAGAACCTCCCGGAATCGATCACCGGTATCAGCGCGTTGGGTGAAAGGGCCGCGCACATTCCCCGTGAGGGCGTGGATTTCGAACACCTGATTGCGCAGGTCGAAAAGCAGTACCTGATGGAAGCTCTGCGCGAAGCCGGGGGCGTGCGGACCCACGCGGCGGAACTGCTGCGCATGTCGTATCGGTCCTTTCGCCATTACGCCAAGAAGTACGGCGTCTAGTGCCGTTGCCGCTCAAGGGGTCGCGCGGCGAAGGCCGAGCCCATTGCAGGCCAGCCGAGACCGCCAAACGGGACCAAGTCATGGAGACCGAGTGACGACTGCAGCAAGTAGAGCAAGGAGAAAAGGTCAAGTGACCCGCAATGGCTTGCTTCGTCATGAGGCGAGAGCGAAAGCGGAGAAGGATCCGGGCCTTGCAGTGACAGTTTTTGTCATAGGTCTTCGACAAATTCAGGCAGACGACGTTGCCACGGCCAGAATGGAGCGGAAAGGCCGCGCTTCCTTCGTTCCACGATTTCCTTCGGCAACACACCTTCCAGAGCCCGCCGGAGAATATCCTTTTCATGAAGCCCGCGCAT
>JAIQGB010000393.1 GCA_020072905.1 Terriglobia bacterium
GTTGCCGGGAGGGCAGGGCACGCGAAGCGGCGGGCAGCCGGAGTTCATCGGGCCGCTGGCCCGGGCGGGCGTGGCGGCCGGCGTGGACGGCATCTTCCTGGAGGTCCACGACAACCCGGCGCGCGCCCTTTCGGACGGCGCCAACGCCCTCGACCTCCGGCGCTTCAAGCTGCTCCTGGCGCGGCTGCGGGATCTGGCGGGATTCGTTCGCAAGCTGCCCTAAGCCTTCCTTCTTCCCTTGCCCTGCTCTCGATCCCTTGCTCCTGCTTCCCGGCCAGGAGTGATCAGACGTCACCGTGTTTCTGTTATGATTCGCCAGTCTCCGCGCCGCGGAGTCAGAGCTGGGGTGGTCATGGCGTATCGTGACGGCGGGGTGAAGCGACGCGGCGGCGGAAGTTGCTGAGACTTTCGCGGGATTTAGAATGGCTGGCCAGGACGCTCGCAAAGAACTCGTGCTGCTGGTGAATTCCCACTATCCAATTATCTACCTGGAGACGTGGGAAGAAGGCCGGGCCACAGAGGGATTCAGCGGCGCCGAAATCGAGCAAGCGATTAAGTCCGCCTTGTGCTCGGCTTTTTCCCTGAAAACGCAGCTCAGCACGGAGCTGATTCTGAAAGAAGCGGCGTCCACGTGCCCGCTCTCGCAGACGATGAAGGAGAGAGTGGAAGGCCTCCGGGAATGGGCCCGCGATCGGGGGGTGCCCGCAAATTGAAGGGGGCCGCTTTCCTCCTCCTGCGGGGGGCGTGCACGAGTTGACGAGTTCCTCTTAGTGCGCTAGGGTTCGAAGTAGCCGGTTCGTCAGGCTGACCTAAGATGGCCTTTTCAATGCACAACCTGAAGATCCGCCAGCAGGTTCTGCTGGTGACGCTCCCGCCCCTCTTCGTGTTGCTGTTTGCTGTGGCGCTCCTGTTCTATGCCTACTGGATGGCCGGGCACTCGAACCAAGTCACGCGAAGGTCCCTCGAGAGTGTGGCGCAGGGCGAGCAGATCCTGCGGCACCTTACCGAGATGTCCATGAGTGTGCAGGGATACCTTTTTACCCATGACCCCGCGAGTCTGGGCACGTACGAGGAGGACTCCGCGAGCATCCTGAGCGAATTTGCGGCGCTGCGCGACCTCCAGTCGGACAAACCGGATCGCGTGGCCGCCGTGGACGCTGCCCACCACGCGGTGAGCGCTTGGCTGACGGCATGGGCCAACCCGACGATCAGTGCCGTCGCCCGCGGAAGCACTTCCGATACCCAACGGCTTCTTGAGGGCGAGCGGCGGCTGGCCCCGGTTCGCCGCCAGATGCTCGACCTGCTGGAGGCCGACCGTGCCGAGAACCTCCTTTCCGTGCGCGAAATCGAACAACAGATGCGCCGCATGCTGGTCCTGGCGCTGGGCGTGGCCCTTCTTGTGGCCATCGCCGTCCTCTTTGTGACCCGCGAGGTGACGCTCCTCCTTGAACAGCCGATCCGGCAGTTGATCGAAGCCTCCGAGCGCGTGAGCCGGGGCGACTTCAAGCTCCTGCTCCCACCCACCGCCGACAACGAGTTCGGCGTCCTGTCGCAGAGTTTCACGCATATGACGACGGCCCTGCGAAAGGAGCGCGAGGAACTCGCGGCCCTCAACCGATTTTCGGAGGCCGTGACCCAGTGCACCTCGGAGACGGAAATCTACGAGCACATCCTTCACTACATTCGCGAGCGCTTTAGCCCCCGCCAGGTGATCATCTTTCGCCTCAACGCCGCGGAGAATTTTCTGGAAGCGGCGGCGTCGCTGGTGCCCCTCCCCGTCGAGATGCGGGACTGGCCGGTGATCCCCGAACCGCACAATTGCAAAGCGGTGCGCATGGGGCGGCGCTTCCGCGTCAATGACGTCAACGCCGAGCCGCTCTGCCCGGCGAAATTCGTCCCGCCCTCCGAGGGCAGCTACTACTGCGGCCCGCTGATCGCCGGCGGCGTCATCATCGGGGCGGTGCGCGTCGAAGGCGCCAGGGACTTCTGGACGCCGGAACGCGAGAGCCTGCTGGAAAGCTACCTGAGCGGCGCGGCGACCGGCCTTTCGAACCTGCGCCTGCTCGAAACCACCAAGCAGCAGGCGAACGTCGACGAGCTCACCGGCCTCTACAATCGCCGTTTCCTGGAGGAATACGCCCGCAAGCTCTTGGCCATGGCGCGGCGCAAGAGTCAGCCGCTGGGCGTTATCATGTTGGATCTTGACCATTTTAAGGAGTTTAATGACATCTACGGCCACGAGACCGGCGACCGCGTTCTCCGCCACTTCGCCAAAACCGCCAGCCGCGCCATCCGGGAGGCGAACCTGGCGGCACGATATGGTGGGGAGGAATTCGTCGTCCTGCTCCCCGAAACCGGCGCCCAGTCCTGCCTGCTGGTGGCGGAGCGCATCCGCCTCGCCGTCGAGCGCACCGTGGTCCCCTCGGGCACGGACAAACCGCTCCCGCAGTTGACGGTCAGCCTGGGTATTGCCATCTACCCCGAACACGGGCAAGGGATGGAGGAGGTCCTCCAAGCGGCCGACAAGGCGCTCTACGGCGGCATCATCCGGACGTCCCAGATTTGCGGGCGGATGGCCTGCCGCCGGGAGGATCGGTTTCCTGTGCTATCATCGCTCCTTCGCTTTACAAACGTATGAGCCTTGACACGGCACGAAAAGTTCTGGAAATCGAGGCGCAGACGCTGCGCGAGCTGGTGGCGCGGCTGGACGAACGCTTCGGCCGCGCCGTGGAGATCCTTTTCTCCTGTCGGGGGCGGGTGGTGGTCACGGGGATGGGAAAATCCGGGATCATCGGCCAAAAAATTTCCGCCACTTTTTCGAGCACCGGAACACCGTCATTTTTTCTGCACCCAGCTGAGGCCCTGCACGGCGACCTCGGCCGCTTGGTACAGAACGACGTGGTCGTCTCGCTCTCCTATAGCGGCGAGACCGAGGAGTTATTGCGCCTGCTCGAAACCCTGAAGAGGCTGGCCATCCCCCTCATCACGTTGACAGGGAACCCCGCCTCGACGCTCGGGCAGTCCAGTGACGTGGTCATCGACGTGGGCATTCGCGAGGAAGCCTGCCCGCTCGGCCTGGCCCCCACCGCCTCGACCACCGCCATGCTCGCCATGGGCGACGCGCTGGCGATGGCGCTGCTCGAAAAGCGCGGCTTCGGCGAAGAGGATTACGCGGCCCTGCACCCCGGCGGCGGCCTGGGAGTGCGCCTGCGCCGGGTCGAGAATGTCATGCACACGGGCGACCAGGTGCCCCGCGTGCGGCCAGCAACGCCGATTCCTGAGGTCATCTACGAAATGAGCAAGAAGGGCCTGGGCCATACGACCGTCCTCGAACAAAACGGCCGCCTGCTGGGCTTCATCTCGGACGGCGATTTGCGGCGCTTCTTCCAGCGGGAAGGGAATCGTGCCCTGGGAATGACGGCGGCCGACTGCATGACGCGAAATCCTGTGACCATCGATCGAAAAGAGCTCGCCACCCAGGCGCTGAATATCATGGAAGCGCGCAAGATTACGGCGCTTCCGGTGGTGGATTCGGGCGGGGAACTCGTCGGCGTGGTCCACATCCACAACCTGTGGCGGACGCAGATGTTCTAAGAGCAGAAGTCAGGAGTCAGAATTCAGAAGTCAGAAGAAAGCCGGGTGCGGATTGAGCCGAGTTACTTACGGTCTTATTCTGACTTCTGGCTTCTGACTTCTTGCTTCCAGTAATGACCATGCCTCTCACGCCTAGAGGTCTACGCCGCCGCGCCCGCCGTATCAAACTCCTCCTGATGGATATGGACGGCGTCCTGACCGACGGGCGCATCTACTACGTCCCGCGCCCGCAGGGCGGGTTGATGGAAACCAAGACGTTCTATTCGCGGGACGGGCTGGGGATCCGGATGGCCCACGCGGCGGGACTCAAGACCGGCGTCATCTCGGGCCGTGGCTCTTCGGTCGTAAAACACCGCGCCCGGGAGCTGGGCATCCACTTCGTCCAATTGGATGCGCTGGAGAAGATCGGTCCCTACGAGAAAATCCTGCGCGCGGCAGGCTTGCGCGATGCGGAAGTTGCCTACATCGGCGACGACATCGTCGATCTGCCCATTCTCAAGCGGGTGGGCCTGGCCGTCGGCGTGGGTGATGGTCATCCCGCTCTGCGCCGCCACGTGCACTACTGGACGCGGAATCCCGGCGGCCTCGGCGCCGTGCGCGAGACCATCGAACTCATCCTTGCCGCGCAGGGAAAGCTCGGGGGCATCCTCGAGCAATTCCTGCAGAGCCTCTCTTAGCCCGCTAGTCCTTTCGAGGCCCGTGACGGGACCCGGCCCAACATTCCCGCCGACTGCTTTCTGCCTTCTGCCTACTGTTCCCGGCTACCACCCTCCTCCACCGCCTCCTCCGCCCCCGCCGCCTGACGAGCCTCCGCCTCCCGAACTCGATCCCGGCGCCGAAGACGAGGAGGAGATGGCGCTCGAGAACGACCCGCCCAGCGATGAGGCAAAACCGGCCGCGCCCAGAGTGCCCCATGCGGCGCCGGAATACCACGCCGGGGAATAGGTCGTGCCCTTCTCGGCAGCCTTGGCCAGGACGTCCGCAAACTGCTCGGACCATTGCTGCTCGACGTCCAGCGCCAGGGCGTAGGGGAGATATTTCTCGAAGAGCTCGGGCGTCTTCGAAGCTGGATTCAAAACATTCATCCGGTCGCCTTCCACGGCGGCGAGGAACATCTTGAACCCTTCAATCTGGTCGAGCAACGCGCGGCCCGTGTGCGTGGGGGCTTTCAGGAAGATGTGGAAGAGGTAGTTGACGAGAGCAATCAAGAGCAGAAGCACGACGACCGCCGCCGAGGTGGCGTGCCCCAGAAAAACCATCCCCGCGACTTCGCCCGCCAGGAAGGGAAGGGAAAACAGCGTAAAGAAGACGGCGGCGACGGTGCCGGCAACCTTGTGGCCTCCCCCTCCTAGCACGTCTCTCCAGGCGCGGATGACCTGCGAGAGCAGAAAGAAGACGCCGACGCTCCAGCCGGTCAGCCAGACCGTCATGAAGCCGGCCACGACCTTCTGCTCTCCCGGGGCGGAGAGTGCCACGAACAGCAGAATCAGAACAGAAATGATCAGCCCGGGAATGACGTAGCGCTGGTTAGTCAGGAAGTAGACCTTCTCGAGCTTGAGACGCAGCGCGGTCTTCAGGGCTTCGATGGCCGCGGCAATCCGCGAGTGGTTGACCTGCTTGAGTTCGATGCTGCTGGCCTGGCCGAGCAGCTTGTCAGCGACGGTTCTCTCGTCGGGCGTGAGCACGGACTTATCCGCCTTCGCGCACGTCACCACATAGCTGCCGTCGGACTCTTTCAGGGTGACATAGCGTTTGACGGCCATGTCGATTAGGGCCGCCGCGAAGGTTTTATGATCGAATCCCATCTTGGTGACGAAGCGCACGGCAGCCGGCGAAAAGCCCGACGGGGGAGAATAGAGGGGCATGATGACCCCCGGCGAGGGATCCTTGCCCACCATCCACCAGGCCGCCAGATAGTAACCGAGCAGCACGACGAGGCCGGCCAGTCCGGCCAGTGTGCTCATGTTGTCCTCCAGGAACCATTGGATCTCCTGGTCACGCGTGGGAGGCGCGATAAAGCCTTTGGGCCAGGAGACAACAATGGTCAGACCTTCTTCCGGCTGGAGCGGCTTGGTGATGGTGAAGTTGGAAAGGCCCTGCGCGTCAACCGAGGATTCAAAGGCCCGCCCGAGTGACCCCTGAGGTCCCGTATAACCGTCAAGAAGAATTGCTTCGCGGTGGATGCCGCCCGGCAAGGTGACGGTGGCGGACGCCCCGTCGATGGGAAAGCCCCAGCCGTTCCCGGTTACGTTCCAGTAGAGCTCGTCGTGGTCGGGGAAAAAACCGAGTTCGCGCGTCACGCGGTAGGCCAGGAGGTAGGTGTATTCGCCGGGGTTGAGGATGACGCTCTTTTCCCCAATGTAAATCCGTTCGCCGTTGCTCAGGCTTTCGGTGTGATAGGGCTCGGGCTTGCCGTCGCGCTGGACCTCAAGAATCGTGAAGTCGACGGTGTAGCGGTTGCCCAAGCGGTCGCGATAGCGCGTGGGGAAGTCGCGGTAGATGCCGCGCTTGATCTGCTCGCCCAGGGCGCGCACTTTGATCGTCTCGCGGACCTCGAGCGTGGCGTCGGCGCGGACGGTGATATCGCTGTGGAAGTTGAGGATGCGTTCTTCCTGGAGAGCCTCCGGGACAGCCTCCTCCTCATCCTGCGCGGCGAGCGGCGCCGAGCGGGCGAGCGCAAAGAGCGAGAGTGCGGCAAGCAGCCTCAGAAGACCGAGAGGCAGGGAGTTCCTGCGCAGCATGGCAACCTCGAAGCAGTTAGGATGGAGGGAAGGCGGCACCTTCCCTGGCGCCTCATTAGCATAAGGCCGCCGTCAAGGCGGGGGAAGGGGTCGTCACTCAGCCGGGCGCTCGGAAGCCGGGGTTGTTGACGAGCAGGTCGATGAGGAGTCCTCGTTCGCGGAGCGTGGC
>JAIQGB010000394.1 GCA_020072905.1 Terriglobia bacterium
CTGGCAGCCGGATTCTTTGCGGTTTCGTTCTACTTCGTCTACCGGTCGTTTTACGGGATGCGGATTCGTACAACCGGAGACGCGCAGTAACCTCTCCCGCTGCCCACATGTCTCGATGGGGCACGGCGCGCCGCACCGCCCCCCTACCATTACGGATGTGCCGCAAGGCCGCTCTCCGGGTCCGCGCCTTCCTGACTGGCCGTCACCCCACAACTCATTCGTCTGGTTGCAGTGGCACAATTTGTCTCTCCTCCGAGAGACTGAGGCACTGCCTCACCGCCTCGTGTAGCAATGAAATCGGGCTTTCCGCCCTCGGACAAAATGTACCAGCTAATTTATTAAACAGAAGTACACTTTATGCTTGACAAAAGGTCCTGCCCGAGTAACCCTCACCACACTTTTCTTTTGCTTTAGGTCAAATTCGGAGGCGTACTGTGAGACAAGCAAAATCTTTGGCGTGGGTGGTCGTCGTGTGCCTGTTCTGCGCGGTGGGAGTGCCCGCGCAGCAGTCGGGGGCGGCGACTGATCTGACGAGCAACGCGGCGGCCGGAAGCTCCGTGCCGCGTCTGGTGAGCTTCAGCGGCGCCGTGAAGGATGCAGCGGGAAAGCCCTTGACCGGGCCCGTGGATATCCATTTCGCGATCTACGAAAACTTCGACGGCATCGAGCCGCTCTGGTTTGAGACGCAGACGGTGGAGGTCGACGCGCAGGGACGCTTCACGGCTCTGCTGGGCGCCATGCGGCCGGAAGGACTGCCGCTGGCGCTCTTCACCACCGGCAAGGCGCGCTGGCTGGAGGTGCTGGTGGAAGGCGGCGCGACGATGCCGCGCGTCTTGCTGGTGAGCGTCCCGTATGCGTTCAAGGCGGGGGACGCCGAGACGCTGGGCGGCAAGCCGGCAACGGCCTATGTGGCTTCGGATCAGCTCAAGGATCAGGTGCGCAGCGAGATGACGCAGCAGTTGGCGAACCCCACGATCGGGCTGCGCAGCCTGGAGATGATGGTGACGAATCCGGCCTCGACGCCGCAGGCGATCACGGAGACGAATCCCTCGACATTCACTTGCGCGACCAGCGGCACGTGCGTGGGGGTGACGCAGAGTGGCACGGGGACGCCGCTGTTAGCGAGCTCGACGGCGGCGAGCGCGGTGGTGGCGGCGCTGCGCGGGGAGGCGGCGAGCACGGCGGGCAGCGGGGTCTTGGGCTGGGCGAAGGCGACAACCGGGACGGCGGTGGGGGTGAAGGGACAAACGGACAGCACCGGGGGGATGGGGATCTACGGCCTGGCGACGGCGGCCACGGGGACGACGTTCGGGGTGCGAGGCGACGTGTTGAGCCCCAGCGGGCGGGGCGTGTACGGCAACGCCACAGCAGGCACGGGGGTGACGTACGGGGTGCTGGGCATTGCGGCGAGCACCTCCGGGATCGGGCTGGCGGGGCAGGCAACAGCGGTGACGGGCGCGACGGTTGGCATCCGCGCCGTGACCCAATCGCCCACGAGCACGGCGGCGATCTTCGACAACCTGGGCGGCGGCAAGCTGCTCAGCGCCCACACCACCGGCTTCGTCGAAAAGTTCAGCGTGGACGGCAGCGGCAACCTGACGGCTGGAGGCAGCGTGACGATCGCGGGGAGTCTGTCGCTGAGCGGCTACATCAACGCGGGCTTGCTGATCCAGCCCAACGCCACGAGCCCCAACATCATCGGCGGGTACAGCGGGAATGGAATTACGCCGGGTGTGGTGGGCGCGACGATTGGTGGCGGTGGAACCGGCGGCCTGATCAACCGCGCGACCGACGACTACGGGACCGTGGGGGGCGGTCAAAACAATCAGGCGGGCGACAATGCGGGAACGACAGACGACAGTCGCTTTGGCACTGTGGCTGGAGGCGCCAACAATACTGCCAGCGGCTCGGCAGCGACAATTGCCGGGGGATACGGCAATGCGGCCAGCGGTGACTATGCCGCCCTTGGAGGCGGCCTTGGCAACATTGCCAGCGGGGGTAATTCAACTGTCGCCGGCGGCCAAACGAATCAGGCTACCAACACGCTTGCCACGGTCGGAGGGGGGTGGGTCAACACGGCCAGCGGCCTCAGCGCCACGATACCGGGTGGGACCGACAATTCGGCGTCGGGCGATTATTCCTTTGCCGCTGGGCATGGCGCGGTCGCCCAACATGAAGGTGCGTTTGTTTGGCGTGATGCTCCCGCTGGATCGCTTTTCTCCTCCACCGCGGCCAATCAGTTCCTGATCCGTGCCGCGGGAGGAGTGGGAATCTATGCATTGACGCCGCCCGGGCCGCTGCCCGCCCAGTTCACCGTCTCCTCGAGCGGCGGCTACAGCCTTCCTCAGGTCGAGATCAACCACAGGTTCGGAGGCGACTTTACCCGGTTGCGCTTCAGTGCCGCCGGGACTACGAACATCTGGGACGTCGCAGCGTTCAACACAGCGGGCGGCAGGCTGCTCAACTTCTGGGCGGGCTCCTCGGCGGGCGGCGGGGCCGACGTCATGTCCCTGAGGCCGGACGACGCAACCAATCTATTGGTGATGAGCAACGGCGCGAGGCTGACCGCCGGCGGCGCGTGGACGGACATGTCTGACAGGAATGCCAAAACCAACTTCGCTCCCGTCGATGGGCGCGAAATCCTCGAGCGGCTGGCGGAGATTCCCATCCAGAGATGGAGCTATAGAGCGGAACCGGGTTCGATTCGCCATCTGGGACCGATGGCGCAGGATTTCTACGCGGCCTTCGGCTTGGGCGAAGACGACAAACACATCGCCACCGTCGACGAGGGCGGGGTGGCGCTGGCGGGCGTGCAGGCGCTCTACCGCCTGAGTCTGAGAAAAGACGCGGAGATCAAGGAACTCAAGGATGCTGCCTCTCGGAAGGAGGCTCAAACCCAGGCCCTGGCTGAGCAGAACCGCAAGCTCGCGCAGGAAGTTGAAGATCTGCGCAAGGCGCAGCTGGTGATGCAGGGTGTTGTGGCGCGGCTGGCGCGACGGGAGAGCGGGAGCGCGGGAGTGCAGACCTCCAGCGCCACATCCGCAGCTCAGGCTGCGAAGTCTCGACCCCGCACGACGCTGGCGAAGGCGCAACTCTGATTAAAGAACGAACCCGCGGGAATCCACGGCCATCGAGAGGCGAGTTCCGCCGCGAGCTTGTGCATTGATGGACGCAGTCGTTCGTGGGTCTCCGCTCCCATCCTCTCAACCTGCAGCCGCTCGAGTCCGGCGGCGAAGGTGGTCTGCTCTTCAGGAAAGAGCAAGTTTTCCGCCATCACCTACAGGACGATGTCCTCTGCAGCGATGCGGGCGCACCACAGTTCTGTGCCAGGACGACGGGCCTCCGCATAGTGCGGGGGCGGTCTTGCTGCCCGTCACGGATGCCGTTCGGGTTTCGGCCCGCTGGCTCCGAGGCTGGATTGACAGGCTGCCTCTCTTCGCATAATGTCTGTCCGAGAATCGGAGGTTTTCCCGAAAACAAAGTGGAGGAATCTCAATGCGACGGGTCTTACAGGGCTTGGGGCTAGTGCTTGTGTGCCTGTTCTGGGTGGTAGAAATTCAGGCCCAGCAGTCAGCAGCGGCGAGTGATCTGACGAGCAATGCGGCTGCGCAAAGCTCCGTTCCGCGCTTGGTGCGCTTCAACGGAACAGTGAAGGACGCGACGGGCAAGCCTCTGAGCGGGCCGGTGGACGTGACCTTCGAGCTGTTCCGGGAGGACTCGGGCGGGCAGCCCTTGTGGTGGGAGACGCAGCGGGTCGAAGTCGATGCGCAGGGCCGCTACGTTGTCCTGCTGGGGGCGATGCACCCGGACGGGTTGCCCATGGATCTGTTCACCTCCGGCGAAGCGCGCTGGCTGGGCATCGCGGTGGGAAAGATCGAGCAGGCCCGCGTGTTGCTGGTGAGCGTGCCCTACGCCCTGAAGGCCGGCGATGCCGAGACGCTGGGGGGCAAACCGGCGACGGCCTATGTGGCTTCCGACCAACTCAAGGATCAGGTGCGCAGCGAGATGACGCAGCAGTTGGC
>JAIQGB010000020.1 GCA_020072905.1 Terriglobia bacterium
TTCGCCGAGATGGGACAGGCGATCTGGCCGCTTGCCGAGACCTACCGGCTTGTAGGACCAAATCAGTTTCGACACGGAAGAACATACCTGTCAGCTTTTAATCGCGCAGTTCCGAACATTGGGAGGGGGTTCACGCCCGGCAAACGCCTTCAGGAAATCAACATTGAGGATTCCCCAGCCTACTGGTTTGTTCTTGCTACTGAACCGTATTTGTTTCACTTGAACTTGGGGCGGGGTTTCTCTGCGGTCGCCGAGGCGTACATGAATTTCGGGGTTTGGGGTGTGGTGGCCATATTCTCTGTCCTGGGGTACGGGCTGGTGCGGCTTGAGCGGTTCTCAACCCGCAGTGTCTTTTCGCTTGCAGCGGTCGCCGTTGTTTTGGACCCGGCCTTGTGGGCTGTTCGCAACGACTTCTCTGTCTTCACGCGGAGTGCAGTCTGGGGGTGTTCCTTCGTCTTCCTCGTATGGTGGCTGGCATCGAAGTTTGTGGGCGAGTCGAAGCGTGCAGTCGGATCTCCCAAGGGCGAGGTTCTCAAGGAAAGGGTCCTTTGCCGGGCCGCTGGCGAAAGGCCGGTACGAGGGGAACTCGCGGGCCGATGAACAACTCTGAGAGCGTGTCTCTGGTCACGAGGCTCTCACTTGCCTAAGACGAGGTCGTATACAAAGGATATCATTATCCTTCCGCGGTATGACTCTAAATAGCATTACATAATATAGTGACATCAAGGAGCATTTCGTGTATACTCGCTGGCATGAGACATCCAGCCGGAGTGAAACTTGATCGAGTGAAGTTAGAGCAGCGTCGCCTGCAGGCAGCGCGGCTCCTGCAGCAGGGCCTGCCCGAGGCGGAAGTGGCGCGTCGGGTCGGGGTGCATCGCCAGTCGGTGAACCGCTGGGCAAAGCGGTTAGCCCGAGGCGGACGCCAAGCGTTGAAGCGGGCGCCCCGCGCGGGGCGGCCGCCGCAACTGTCGGCGGCCGACCGCCAGCGCATCGTGCAGGGTTTGAAGCGCGGGCCGGAGGCCCTCGGATACGGCACCAGTCTTTGGACGGCTTGGCGAGTGGCGGACCTGATCGAGCGCGAGTGTGGCGTCAAGTACTCCACCGTGCAGGCCTGGCGCGTGCTGCGCGCCTTGGGCTGGACGCCGCAGCGCCCCGCCAGTCGGGCGCTGGAACGCAACGAAGCGGCCATCCGCGGGTGGAAACGCGTGCGCTGGCCGGAGTTAAAAAAAACGCCCCAAGACGGGGGCAAACGATCGTCTTCGTCGACGAAAGCGGACTGAGCGAACGGCCCCACCGCGTCCGCACCTGGGCGCCGCGGGGCCAGACGCCGGTGCTCCAATTCCACTTCAACTGGAAGACGCTTTCGGTCATGGCCGGGATCACGTGGTGGAACTTCTACTTCAAACTGTTTCCGGGGGCGATCAAGGCGCCGCAGATCATCGAGTTTCTGCGACACCTGATGCGGCACCTGCGCCGACCGCTGCTGGTGATCTGGGATGGTCTGCCGGGGCATCGCAGTGCCGCCGTGCGCGATTTCGTTGCCGCCCAAGGCCGTCGTCTCACCCTGGAGTGGCTCCCCGGCTATGCGCCCGAGCTGAATCCGGTGGAACATATCTGGGGCTACCTCAAGGAACACGAATTGCCCAACTTGTGCCCGCGCGAGCTGTGGCAACTAAGTGCCGCTGCCCGCGCGGCCTTGCGGCGGATGCGCCGCCGGCCCACGCTGGTGGCTGCGTTCTGGAAACAGGCCGAATTGTTCTAGCTGTCACTATATTATGTAGCGTTCATTAGTTAGGATCGGAGGCTCGGGTGGTGGCCAAAATGACTTCCGGGAACGTACCACTGCGCCTCATCAAATGTCGTGCACGTCATTCCCGCGATTTGGTGACGGAATACCTGAGGCTTTGCCACGTTTTTCCGGGGCTTGTTTGGTCTCGCACGTCCAAGATCTCCGCGCCATTTTCCGCCAGGAATTTGACAACCTCTTCCCGCTTGATACCATGCACTTCGATCGGCCGGAAAGTCCCATATCGGAGCTTGCGCAGGTGTTGCACCATCCGGTCTGAAATCAATGCGAAGACAACTTTCCGAAAGAGACTCGTGGGTCCGCCTAACAGCTGGAAAACCAACAACCCCTCAGGCGCGAGAACCCTAAGGAATTCCTTGATGTATCCTTTGGCATATTGAGGAGATATATGCTGCAGTACGTAGCTCGAATAGATGAAGTCGAAAGTGTTGTCCGCAAACAGGCGGAGATGCTCGGCCGCGTTCAAGTAGTACCTGCACTTGTCACCGTGGCGGTTATATCCGTTTGCGAGGTCAATCATTGATGGTGCGATGTCAACTCCGGCCACCTCATCGAAGTAGTCTGCAAGTGCCTGAGTCAGCCTCCCCGCCCCACACCCAAAGTCCAGAGCCTTCCTGCGTTTGAGTGAAGGGCTAATCGACTCGACCCATTTCATGGCAATCTGGATTTCGTTTCTGCCGGTCTCGAAGAACTCGTTGACGTCCCACTTCCCACCCTTTTTCTCGGGCCGGGTTGCGATGGCCCAGAGGGGATCTTTCGTTCCATACTCATCCCATGTCCTCTGAAGATGCCGTAGCTGCATTTAAGAGACCGTCCTCCTCCGGTGTCGAGACCGTGATGTGAAACTCGGACTTGGGCCAGTCTAACATATATCCCGATGTTTTCTTCACCACTTGCCCGGGAACTCGATAGAATAGCGCACCGTGGCTCCTGCATTCATGGAGGTTCCGGCTTTCGGCCTCGCTTGTACAGGTTGGGCCGCCTAACCCATCCCTGCAGTGGAGCATCTGGATTCGGAACAGACAGATGCGGTTACTCGTAACAATCGAACATCATTTTCGTCGGGACTCGCAAGGCAGGGTGTTTCCGGCTCCGCCGTCGATAGTCGACTACAGCTTCTGGCGGAGGTATTTGGACGTTTTCTCGGAGGTGCTCGTTCTGGCCCGAGTAAGAAGGGCCCCTGAGGCGAAAGCTGCCGCGAGTCGAGCCGATGGGCCGGGTGTTGCATTTTTCGATCTTCCGGACTACTTGGGCCCGTGGGAGTATGTGTGGCGGATACCGACCCTGCGACGACGCGTGCGGGAGGCGGTCGCCAGTGTGGACGCCTTTATCCTCAGGGTTCCGGGAGCGATCAGCCAACTCGCCTGGCGGGAAATTCGAAAGAAGGGGGTGCCATTTGCAGTTGAAGTCGTAGGGGACCCCTGGGACGCCCTGTCGCCCGGAGGAGTCCGGACGCTGCTACGGCCCGTCTTCCGACGTCTCTGGTCGCGAAACCAAGAACTGATGTGTGGGGAAGCCTCGGCGGCGTCCTACGTCACACGCGCGGCCCTCCAGCGGAGGTACCCGCCCGGGCCATCGACTTGGACGGCGAGTGTATCCAGCATCGATTTGCGAGACGGGCTGGTGGGAACAGACAAGCTTGAGGCGAGAATTGCCGAGTTACGTCGCTCCCGGGGCCGGGGCGGGTCGGCGGAGCGACCCTGGCGAGTCGCATTCCTTGGGACGCTCACGAGTCTCTACAAAGGACCCGACGTTTTGCTTAACGCGGTTGCCTTCTGCGTAAAGGGATGTCTTCAACTGGATGTTGCCATCGCCGGGGAGGGGAAATGCAGGCCTGAGTTGGAACGATTGGCTGCGAAACTCGGCCTGACAGGGTCCGCGCGCTTCCTCGGGGCGCTGCCCGCGGGCGAGCCAGTTCGCGCGCTTCTTGATGACACAGACCTGTTTGTTCTCCCTTCACGAACCGAAGGGTTGCCGCGTTCCTTGATTGAAGCAATGGCGCGAGGATGTCCGTGTATTGGTTCGTCCGTCGGCGGGATCCCCGAGTTGCTTCCGCCGGAAGATATGGTGCGACCGGGCGATGCGGATGCCTTGGCCCGCAAGATCATTGAGGTCCTCGGCGATCCCGGCCGGATGGAACGTATGGCACGCCGCAACTGGGAAGCGGCAAGGGAATATCTGCCGGAGATCCTCGACCGGCGTCGACGCGAATTCTACACCAAGATCCGCGAACTCTCCGGCCGCGGGCCTCGAGTTGCTTCGCTTTCAAGCGGTGTTTCGGAGGCCGTGTGAGGAGCTCTCCAAAACTCCTCTTTGTCTACAACATCCCCGAATACTTCTTGATGCGGGGGCTGTCGACCGCCAAGGCGGCCAAGGAAGAAGGATTCGAGGTGCACGTTGCGTCCTCTCCAGGGCCCGCGGTCGAGCGCATCATAAGTGCCGGTCTGGAGTTTCACTCCATAGGAATGACCCGCTCCGGACTAAGCCCCACAGCAGAGATCGCCTGCCTGGTTAACTTGATCAGACTATACCGGAGACTTAAGCCGGACTTGGTACATCACTCGACAATTAAACCGGTGGTTTACGGGGGGATCGCGGCTCGCCTGACCGGCGTGCCCGCCGCGGTCCACGCCATCCACGGTCTCGGCTACGTGTTTACGGCTCAGGGGGCTCAGGTTGCTCTCCTGCGGAGTGCCGTCAAATTTGCCCTGCGAAAAGCGTTCGGCCACCGGCATGAACGCATTACGTTTTTGAACCGCGAGGACAGCGAAGCGTTTGTCGAATCCGGGATTCTCTCAAATCGAGAAGGTGTGGTCGTTTGTCCGGTGGGAGTTGACGTCTCCGTCTTCAGAACCTCTCCGGAACCGCCCCCGCCGCCAGTTGTCATCTTGCCGGCGAGATTGCTCTGGGACAAAGGGGTGGGTGAGTTCGTTGCCGCGGCTAGGATGCTAAGGGCGAGAGGGATCGCGGCGAGATTCGCACTGGTTGGCGACGTCGACCCCGGCAATCCCATGACGGTACCCATCCGTCAAATCAGGGCTTGGGTAGAAGACGGCAGTGTGGAGTGCTGGGGATGGTTAGGGGACATGCCTGCAGTGTACGCGCGGTCTCACATCGTATGCCTGCCGTCCTATCGTGAAGGCCTGGGGATGGTGCTTGTGGAGGGAGCCGCATGTGGACGGCCCTTGATTGCGTCGGATGTCGCCGGCTGTCGTGAAGTGGTGACCCATGGAGAAAATGGATTGCTCGTCCCGCCTCGCGATCCCGCAGCGCTGGCAGAGGCCATCGCCACTCTCCTCAAGGATCCCAGCTTGCGTGCCCGTCTGGGGGCACGGGGTCGGGACATCGTGGCGCAAAAATTCTCTGAGGAGCAGGTGGTGAGGGAGACGCTCGCGCTTTATCGTCAGCTATTGGGCGCGAACTGGCCGACTGCAACCTGTGTGCCTCGGCCCTGAGAGGTCCAGGTAGGGGCGAGCTCAGGGAGTTGCCATTGGTCGATCCCGGCGCGTAACTCGAAGGCGCGGGAGGATCTTTGTGGTCGCCCCGGCGGGACGTGGACAAGGCTGGGACATGAGGGCATCGGTTTGTATTCCAACCCACAATTCCGCACGGTATGTGCAGGAATGCATCGACACCGTCTTGGCGCAGACTTATCAGGATTTCGAACTCGTTATATCCGATGACGCATCCACCGACGCGACGTGCGACATCGTCCGTGGCTTTTCCGACCCGCGGATTCGGCTGCATCGCCTCGAGCGCAACGTGGGCATGGCCGCCAATTTCAATCATGCGTCCAGCCTCGCCCGCGGGGAGTACATCAAGTTCCTGTGCCATGACGACCTTCTTGATCCCGCCTGTCTCGCCCAGCAAGTCGCCGTGCTGGACGAAAACCCGGGGGCGGTTTTGGCGACCACGGGGCTCCGCTTCGTGGACGCTTCGGGCGGGACGATACGCACCAGTTCCTGGATCAAGCGGCGGTGCCTCTTGGGCCACGCAGAATTGGTTGCCGGCACCTTGATCTATGGGAACATCGTGGGGCCGCCCTCGGCAGTCCTGATCCGCAGGTCGGCATTGCTCGAGGCGGGGCCATTTTCTGCCGACCTCCCCCAGTTTCTGGACGTGGACCTGTGGTTGCGGCTTGCCGTTCTGGGACCCGTCGGTTATCTGCCGGAGCCGCTCTGTGGGTTCCGTCTGCACGCGCAAATGAGAACGAACCAACTGCGAAGGGAGGGACTCATCCGCCAGGACGTCCTTCGCATTACGCAAACCATGTTGGGCTCAGTGGCTCCCAGCGCTTTGGTCCGTTGCGTGGCGTGGGGACGCGTGGCCGGCTCATTCCTGAAGCAAGCTCTGGCGGGGCTGCGCCACGGCTACCTCCAATGGCCGCTCAGCGCTTTGTGGCAGGCTTGCCGTGTCGACCCTGCTTTTATCGGGCTCTTCTTGCACCAAGCATTGTTTCGCACTGGCCTTTTGGGATTCACCGTCCGCGAGGGACGTGTTCTCGAAGTCTGTCCCGGCAGGACGTTGCGCATCCGAGAATGAGTGAACTGACACCTCCGGACCCGACGATTGACGTGACCGTGTGCATCGTGAACTGGAACGGGGCACCGTGGCTGGCCGACTGCTTGGGCGCGTTGCGGGAGGTCGAGGGGTTAAGGCTGCAAGTGATCCTTGTGGACAACGCCTCGGGAGACGCCAGCGTGCAGATGGTGCAAACCGGATTTCCCGAGGTGGAGTTGATCGTCAATTCCGAGAACCTGGGCTTCGCAAGGGGCAACAATCAGGCGCTGCGGAGGGGGCTCGGGCGCGCCTTTTTGCTCTTGAACAACGATACGATTGTGGAGAAGGGCGCCGTCGAGCGGCTGGCGAAGTCCCTCGACGAGCGGCCTCGTGCCGGGATGGTGGCGGGCCATTTGGTAAATCCGGATGGATCCACGCAATTCAAATACTATCACGTGACGCTTCCGTCGCTCGCCTCGCTCGCCGCTGACCTGTTTTGGCTGAATCGAGTGTGGCCCCACGGCCAGCTCGGCCGCGGACAGATGGCACGCCGATGGGATCCCGGCCGGCCCTACCAGATGGAGCAGATTCCTGCCGCGTGCATGCTGCTGCGGCGCGAAGCTCTTCAGTCCTTCGGGCTCTTTGACGAGGGCTATCGCTTCTTGTACGAGGACGTCGATCTCTGCGCACGTTGCCGCCAGGCAGGTTGGGAGATCTGGTACGAGCCCGAGGCGAGAGTCCTCCACTATGGAAGCGCGAGCTCCAGGCGCCTGGATTTTTCCACGAGGTCGCTGTGGAGGTTCCGCGGCATGCTGCGTTATGCCGAGCATTATCTGAGCGGCAGCCGCTTCTTCATCTTGAAACTGCTGATCGGCTTCGTCCTGTTGCTGAGACTGCCCATCACGGTTGCCGCCAGCCTTTGGCCCAGCGCAGAGCTAAAGCGTATCTGGAAGGGGAGTTGGAAAGCCTGTCTGCAGCTTTTGGGGGAACTCGTGCATGCTCCCGGAGTTCGTGGTGGCTGACCCTCTGTCGTCACGCACGATTCACGGGAGGACCGTCGGCTGCGGGCGCTGGGTATCGAGGGACGTCTGTCGAGCCAGAGGGTTGGATCGAGAGTTCTGCGGGATCAGAGGGCTGGGCCGTAAACACGTCGGCCTCGTGGCCCGGAAATCTCATGCTGAGAATAGTGCATATCACCAAATACTATCCGCCCTACTTCGGTGGGGTCCCGAACTACGTCCAAGTTGTGTCGGAAGAGCTGAAAAGGCAGCACGATGTAACGGTCCTTACTTCCAACACGCGTTTCTCAAGGAAGGTAGAAGTGGGCGGCAATCTGCGCATCATTCGCGTGCCGCGATTGACGGAGCTGCGGTCCACTGCTCTGTGCCCCACGCTTCCCTGGGAGTTGAGTCGGCTTCAGGCCGACATCGTCCATCTTCATTTCCCGGATCCTATGGCCCATCTTGCTTTCCGGCTGGCGCGACCGCGGGGCAAGCTGGTGGTGAGTTGGCATGGGGACATTACCCGGCAATCGCTACTGCTTCGGGCCTACCGCGGATTCCTGAACAGCGTCTTCCGTCGAGCTGACGCCATCGTCGTGGGATCTGCGAGATTTCGAGACGGATCGACGTTGTTGGGAGCCTCACGACAGCGCTGCACGGTCATCCCCTATGGGATTAACCTCCGCCGGTTCGAGGTCACCGCGGAAGTACAGGCCAGCGCCTCGGGTCTGAGGCAGCGGTATGGCGAACGAGGTATCCTGTTCGTCGGACGGCTCGTCCACTATAAGGGGCTCGAATTCCTGCTCCAGGCCGCGCAGGCTCTGGACGCTCGTTTGTTTCTCATCGGGGACGGTCCCTTGGGTGCGCGTCTGCGGCGGCAGGCCCTCGAACTCGGCATCCAGGGGAAGGTGGAGTTTTTGGGCGAAGTCTCTCAGGAAGAATTGGTCGCCCATTTGCACGCCTGCACCATGCTCGTCTTGCCTTCGGTGAACCGAAGTGAGTCGTTCGGGATTGTACAGCTTGAAGCGATGGCCTGCCGGAAGCCGGTGGTAAGCACTGACCTTCCAACGGGTGTCCCTTGGGTGAATCAGGATGGACGAACCGGGCTGGTGGTGGCTCCAGGAGATGTCTTGGCTCTGCGTTCGGCGATCCAGCGACTCCTGGACAATCCTGACCTCCGACGACAATATGGAGAGGAAGGTCGGAAACGCGTGGAGGCGGAATTCACCAGCGAACTCCACGCCCATCGCATGCTGAGCCTTTATGAAGGTCTAATGAATAGGCCGGCTGGCCTTTAGCAAGCCAGCACGCTGCCGATCGTCGAGTGAGGGGCGTAGGGTTGGGCGCGCAGCGATCCAGAGAATCAGTCCGCGGATCGGAGGGGCAGCATCGGGAGCATTGTGGAATGGCGGACAGCTTGAAGACGAGGTGCCGAATTCCTTGGGCCTGAGGTGATTGTGAGCAAAGCAGTTCTCATAACGGGAATAACCGGCCAGGACGGCTCTTACTTGGCGGAGTTTCTACTCCAGAAAGGCTACAGGGTTTACGGCCTGATCCGTCGAAGTAGCACCATCAATTTTGAGCGCCTTGTCCACCTTCAGGACAGGATTGAGTTGATCCCCGGCGACATTCTCGATCAGAATTCCCTGATCAGCGCTCTTGGCGAGAGCGAGCCGGACGAGGTTTACAATCTGGCTTCGCAATCCTTTGTCCCCACTTCTTGGAACCAGCCGGTCTTGACAGGGGAGTTCACTGCTCTGGGTGTCACGCGCATGTTGGAGGCGGTTCGAGTTGTGAATCCCCGGGTCAAGTTCTATCAAGCCTCCTCCAGTGAAATGTTTGGCATGGTGCGTGAGTCGCCCCAGAACGAAAGCACGCCGTTTTATCCCCGCAGCCCCTACGGCGTCGCCAAGCTTTACGGGCACTGGATCACGGTAAACTATCGCGAGAGCTATGGACTGTTTGCTTGCTCAGGAATCCTCTTCAACCATGAGTCACCGAGACGAGGAATCGAATTTGTCACTCGAAAGGTCAGCTATGGTGCCGCGCGCATCAAACTGGGCCTGCAACGGACGCTCAAGATGGGCAACTTGGATGCCGAGCGCGACTGGGGATTCGCCGGAGACTATGTCGAGGCCATGTGGATGATGTTGCAGCAGGACAGGCCGGGTGACTACGTGATCGCCACGGGCGTGAACCACTCCGTGCGCCATCTCTTGGAGAGCGCTTTTGGGTGTGTCGGCTTGGACTACCGGGATTTCGTCGAGGCCGATCCGGCGCTCCTTCGTCCCGCGGAGGTCCATCACCTGCGAGGCGACTATTCGAAGGCTGAAAGGGAGCTGGGTTGGAAGCCCAAGGTTAGCTTTGAAGAACTGATCGCGATGATGGTGAAGGCGGATCTGGAGCGGCTACAAAATGGCCCCACGGTCCCCCGACGCGGGGAGATTGCGCTGTGAGGGCCTTGATCACCGGAGGCGCGGGATTCGCGGGTTCGCACCTGGCGGAGCACCTGCTTGAGCTTCGTCAGGAAGTGACAGTGCTGGCGGCTGAGCAGGAAGATCTCGGCAATCTGACGACGTTTTTGTCGCGCCTCCGGGTGGTGCGCGCCGACCTTCGGGATGCGGAACGATTGCTTGAAATCATACGCGACGTCAGGCCAGGACGCATTTATCATCTGGCCGCTCTTTCTAATCCTTCTGAGTCCTTTCGCGATCCCCGCCTGACGTACGAAGTGAATTTCGGCGGAACTCTGAATCTATTCCTCGTGTGGCATCGGTTGGAGTTGGACTGTCGTTTCCTGTTGGTCAGTTCCTCGGAGGTGTACGGATCGGTGCGGCCCGAAGACCTGCCCTTACGAGAACATGTTCCCCTGCGTCCGGCCAGTCCTTACGCCGGAAGCAAGGCAGCGGGTGAGTTCCTCGCCATCCAGTTTTTCGCGAGCTACGGGCTTCCCATCGTCCGCGTGCGTCCTTTCAACCACACGGGTCCGCGTCAGTCGCCCACTTTCGTCTGTTCGGGCCTGGCCCGGCAGATTGCGGAGATCAACTCGGGTAGGAGAGCCCCTACGGTCACGGTTGGAAACCTCCAAGTCCGCCGCGACTTCAGCGACGTGCGCGATATCGTGCGCGGCTATCACTTGCTGCTGGAACAGGGCGAGCCGGGCGAGGTTTATCAGCTTTGCTCGGGCCGTGCTGCCTCCATCGAAGATCTCCTGCGGATTCTCACTGGCTTCAGCCCGAAGCCCATCCGCATCGTGGTCGAACCTTCTCGCGTGCGCCAGAACGAGCCCCCGGCCTCATGGGGTGAGGCGTCGAAAGCTGGACGGGCGGTGGGATGGAGTTGCCAATACGCGCTGGAAACAACCCTGCGCGATCTGGAACAGTATTGGGAAGGCAGGCTGGGTTCTGGGGGGGCAAGACCTCCCGGATAACAACTGCGGAGTTTCGTGAAATCGATGGCCGTTGGGTATTCCACGAGCAGCGCGGTGCGGGGAGAAGCGGCACATCTTTCCCGGCCTGCGACGTCCGAGGCAGATGGCTGGCAACTGATATCGCCCCGGCTGGCTGAGAAGCAGGCTCCCCATGATGTCTGATGGCAGGAAGCTGCCTGCCCCAATTGGAACTGGTCCTGTCTTGGTCACGGGTGGGACGGGGGCTCTGGGCCCTGGACTGGTTCGGGGTCTTACCGGCGCCGGATTCTCGGTCCGCGTTTTCGCCCGCGATCTTCCTTCGCCAGGCGCTCTTCCGGAGGACGTCGAATTGCTGATCGGAGACCTCGGTGACCGGGAAGGCCTGCGGAAAGCCGTCGAAGGAGTGAAGCTGGTGTTTCACTTGGCTGCTCTACTGCACATTCCGAATCCCGCGCCGGAACTGCACTCGGAATACTGGCGGGTGAATGTAGAAGGGACCCGGAGCGTCGTCGAGGAATGCCTGGCGGCGGGTGTCGAACGCCTGGTGTACTTCAGCACGATTTCCGTCTACGGGCCTACGCTGCCCATTGAGGCTGACGAAGACACTCCTCCCCACCCTGAAAGCATCTATGCCAAAACGAAACTGGCAGGGGAGGACGTGGTTCGAGCCGCGAGGAACCCCCGAACGGGCGACCCGCTGGGAGTCGTTTTACGCATGGCGGCGATCTACGGCCCCCGCATGAAAGGGAACTATCCGCGACTGGTTAAGGCGTTATCACGGGGGTTATTCATCCCCGTGGGTAGGGGCGACAACCGGCGCACTTTGGTTCACGAAGAGGATGCTGTTCGGGCGGCGGTGCTGGCTGGACGACATCCCCGAGCGCCTGGGCGGGTCTACAATGTCAGCGACGGCGAAATCCATTTGCTTCGCGAAATCATCGCCGTCATCTGCGACGTGATCGGACGACGACCACCCCGCTTGTTCTTACCTGCTCGCCCAGCTCGCTGGCTGGCCAGAGGCGCGGACGGTGTGGCGGGATTGCTCGGGTATTCTTTGAATCTCACCGAGACGATCGAGAAATTCGTCGAGGATGTCGCGGTCCGCGGGGAACGCATTCGGCAGGAGCTGCAGTTTCGACCTTTATACGGATTGCAGGAGGGCTGGCGGCAGGCAGTGTCGGCTTGGCAAGCAGAAATGCCTAAGGTGGTCATAACTTGAACGTGACTATTCGTGATAAAGTTCTGACCTTCAAGTCGTTGGCTGAGGCGAGTAGTTCCGCGGGGCTTCACGTCGCCTGCAGTTTCCTCTGCGTGGGTTCGGCACCGTTCGGAATTCCGAGAACGTCGTGGGCTGACGTGTTGAGAAATCGTTGTCAACGGATGTCGCGCTCGTGGAACGCTGGCAACGAGGAGACCTGTCAGGGCAGACGCGGTGAGCTATGCTGGGGTTTCTCTTCATCCTGAGCGCGCTCGTTGCCTACATCGTGACGAGAGTCACGATTGGGCTTTCGTTCCGCAGCGGGGTTTTGGATTTGCCCAATGAGCGCAGTTCCCACTCTCAGCCTGTGCCCCGGCTGGGGGGCATTGGCATATTCGCGGCGCTGGTTCTATCGCTTGCAGTTTTCGGCCTGATGAGCGTGACGGGATGGGTGGGCAAGGCTGTGTTTACGCGCGACGTCTCGCTGATGCTGCTGGCTGGGGTGGGAATGGCGTTGACGGGCGTTTACGACGATTTCCACGGGATGACGCCGGCGATGAAACTCCTGATGCAGTTTGTTCTCGCCGGGGTCGTCGTGGCGCTTGGCGTGCGAATCGAGAGCGTCGGGATTCTGAGCATGGGGCCTTTCCCGCTGGGGATTCTGGCCTTTCCGCTGACCGTTTTCTGGCTCACCGGCTTCGCGAACATCTTTAACTTCATGGACGGGAACAACGGCTTGGCTGCGGTCACCGCCGCGGTATACAGCGGCTTCTTCTCTCTTTTTGCTTCGTGGCAAGGGAGGCCGGACCTTGCCGTTACGTCCTTAGTGATTGTGGGCGGTTGTCTGGGGTTCCTCCCGTACAACTTTCCCAGAGCCCGAACCTTCATGGGAGACACGGGGAGCTTGCTGTTGGGAATTGTGCTGGCCCTGCTGGTCGTGCAGCTTGTCCAGAGTTCACCGAACCCGGCGTTATTAATTGGGTTGCTGCTGGTCTGCGGCGTGTACCTTTGGGACAGTGGCTACACACTCCTGCGGCGTCTGTGGCGAGGTGAAAACATCTTCCGGGCCCATCGCAGCCACCTCTATCAAAGGTTGGCCCAACTGGGTCTGAGTCATGCTAGCATTACAGGTTTGTATCTGTTCCTTCATCTCTTGATGGGGTGCTTGGGCCTTGTCTACGTTGGATGTACAAACAACCTGCGAGGTCTGATCCTGGCATTCGCCGGCCTCACGCTCGTGGGTTTCACGGCGGCTGTCTACTGGCTTGAGCACCGAGCGGCGAGAGCGAAGCGGCAGGCAAGCGGCGCGACACTGCCCGAGTAACGGTGTCCAGGTTGAGAGTGACCCCAAGACTTCGATTTGATCTCTATACGCGGACAAACCAGGTCATCGCGGATGGCCTCATTTTCGCCACGGCCTTCGCTCTGGCCTATGCCATTCGCTTTGAGGGCATTCCTCAGTGGCCGTTCATCAAACAATTCCTGTTCTGGTTGCCCTACCTCGTACTGCTGAGGCTCTACGTCAATTGGAGAACGGGCATTTACCGGTTCATTTGGCGATATGTCTCGCTTTCCGACGCCATGGCTATTGTCCGATCCCTCTCCATGGTTACGATTGTTTTGCTGGCCGTGCGGATCTTTTATCCAAGCTGGCTTGCCTTCGCCAGCCGGTTCAGGATTCCCCTGACGGTCCTTGCTTTGGAATTCCTCATCTCCTCCATGGGCTGTTTGGGGGCACGCGCGTTGCGCCGGCTTCTTTACCAACGCCAGCGCGAGAAACCCTGGAGTGATGGGGCGATCGAGCGAATCCTCCTCATCGGTGCGGGCCGGGCAGGGGCTATGGTCGTCAGAGAGCTGGCAGCGCGGCCAGAAGTGAAGCTCATCGGGTTCCTTGACGACGATCCCAAGAAAATCGGCTCGGTCATCAATGGCGTGCGCGTCCTGGGGTCGCTCGATACACTGCCTTCCGCAGTGAGTCGGCATGAAGTCGACGAAGTCATCATTTGTATTCCGCGCGCGTCGCGGGCGACGCTCAAACGCTTGTGGGCCTTGGCCGACCGCCTTGCCGTCCGCATGAAGATCGTCCCGACGCTCGAGGAGGTCTTGCACGGCAAAGTGAACATCGCAACGTTCCGCGATGTTCAAATGGCCGACCTGCTGGGCCGGGAAACCGTCGAATTGCCCTCCGAAGACCCCGCCGTCCTGGACGCGTATCGGGGTAAACGCATCCTGATAACCGGTGCGGGCGGTTCAATCGGATCCGAGCTGGCCACACAGTTGATCGAATGCGGCCCCGAACAACTGGTGCTGCTTGATAAAGACGAGAATGGGTTGAACGATGTCTACGTCCGACTGGGCAACCACCCCGGAGAATGCGCGGTCCACCCGGTCGTCGCGGACATTCGCTTCCCCGACCGCCTGCGAGGTGTCTTTTCCCGCTTCCGACCCGACGTGGTTTTCCACGCGGCGGCGCACAAGCACGTCCCGCTCATGGAGATGAATCCCAGCGAGGCCATTTCGAACAACGTGATCGGGACTCGGAACTTGGTCGAGCTCGCGCGGGCCTTTAGCGCGGCGCGCTTCGTCTTTATCTCCACGGATAAAGCCGTCAAGCCGACTTCGATTATGGGGGCCAGCAAACGGGTTTGCGAGATGATCGTCCAGGCGGAGGGAGGAAACGGCAGCACGCGCTTCGCCTGCGTCCGTTTCGGGAACGTGATGGGCAGTCGCGGAAGCGTTATTCCCTTGTTTCAGCAGCAAATCGCTCATGGCGGACCCGTCACGGTGACTCATCCGGATGTCGAGCGCTTCTTGATGACCATTCCCGAGGCCGTGCGGCTGGTCATTCAGGCGGGCATGCTCGGAACGTGCGGAGAAATCTTCATCCTCGACATGGGCGATCCCGTGCCCATTCTCAACTTGGCGCGGGATCTCGTCGAGCTCTCCGGGCTGCGGCCGGGCCACGATATCCAGATTGAGACGACGCACTTGCGGCCGGGCGAGAAACTCACGGAAGAGTTGATCGATGGAGCCACCGAGACGCTCGCGCCCACGCGCTTTGGGAAGATCCGTATGGTCGCTAGCCGGTCTTCCGATCCGCGAACCTTTTCCACCCAGCTGGAGGAACTGGAACGGGCTGCGCTGTGCGAGTCGTCGGAAGACATCTACCGAATTCTCCGCGAACTGGGCATCGGCTTTGATCCGGAACTTGGCCAACGCCCTGCTCCCCAGGCTGCAGACCGGGGGACCTGAAGTCATCGCCCCCTGCACCGCCGTTTGCGAGAGAATTAATCTCTCAGAAGAAAGAGCTGTGCTGCCGGCAACACGGCGGAGTGGACAGATTCAATCGTATAGGCAAGCGGGAGAACTCCTCACATGAAAGGTGTGATTCTGGCGGGAGGGCTCGGGTCGCGCCTGCTGCCCCTGACGCGTGTGACCAACAAGCACTTGCTGCCGGTTTATGACCGGCCGATGATTTTCTATCCTCTCCAAACCCTGGTGAACGCCGGCATCACCGACATCCTGCTCGTCACGGGCGGCCAAAGTGCCGGCGATTTTCTTCGCCTGCTCGGCAACGGCACGGATTTCGGCCTGAAGCACATCAACTACACCTATCAGGAAGGTGAACGCGGCATTGCCGATGCCTTGCGCCTGGCGGAGCACTTTGCTGGGGGCCAGCCGATCTGCGTCGTGCTGGGCGATAACATCATTGAGACGAACATCATTCAGGCCTGTGAGAAGTTCGGGAAACAATCAGGGGGCGCGCACATTATCCTCAAGGATGTTCCGGACCCGGAGCGCTTTGGAGTGCCAGTATTCGACGGCGACCGGATCACCCGGATTGAGGAAAAGCCTAAAGTGTCGAGCTCGCACTATGCCGTGACAGGGATGTATATGTACGATGCCACGGTTTTTGACCGCATCCGCAAGTTAAAGCCGTCGGGCCGGGGGGAGTTCGAGATTTCGGATGTCAACAACCAGTACTTGGCGGACGGCACGCTTACTTACAGCATCCTCAGCGGTTGGTGGACGGACGCCGGCACCTTCGAGTCGTTGCGCCGCGCCACCAACCTCGTTGCCCAGGGCGGGGCGAACAAGATCGACGTGCCGGGAATGGTCTAGCCCCCGGGCTTCGTCATCGCAGACCGTGCGGGTGTCCGGGTCCCCATTGCGGCTTCGGAGCTCAACAGATTCCCCTTCACGACGTTGCCTTAGTGGGAGTCCTCTTCGTAAGCGAGGCGATTCGCGGAAGGGGAAGCCAGCCAGTTGGCGAGGCTGGGAGCGTGCCGATCGCTTTCGGAGAGGATGAATTCGCCGACTTTGGGCCAGTCGATTCCAATCTGGGAATCATCGAAGCGGATGCGGCACTCACCTCGGGCGTTGTAGAGCGCCGTGCACTTGTACTGGATTTCCGCGTACTCCGAGGTGACGCACATGCCTCGGGCGAAACCCGGTGGTGCCCAGACGTGGCGGCGGTTTTCGGCCGACACCTCGATGCCGAACCACTGACCCACAGTCGGGGAACCTTTGCGGATATCGACGGAGACCAGAAACGCGCTGCCGACGATCACCCGCATCAGTTTGCCCATGGGTGGGTCCCACTGGAAATGGAGGCCGCGAATGACGCCCTTTCTCGACCGGGACTGGTTGTCCTGAACAAACTCCTTGGGCAGGCCGAGTTCCCCGAACTTGTCACTCCGGAAGGTTTCCATAAAGTAGCCGCGCACGTCCTCGATGATCTCGGGGACGATCACCACCACCTTGCCCATGTGTACCGATTCGATGCGAATTCCCATGGCGTCCTTTCAATCCAGATGGAACAACTTTCCAGCATCTCGACGGGTTGGGAAGTTTCCTTCTCCGCGACCCGGTCCGATTGGCCAATTTCCCAGATTATAGCCAATGGCGGTGCCGCCGTGGCCCGATTTTCGCCCTCTTTCGTCTTGGCCACAAGAGCGCCATGGGCGGAGGCGCGGCGCCAGTTGAACCGAGGAGTAGAGTGCGCACAGGCAAAGACAGGCATGGAAACCCTGTGATAAGATACGGCGCTGCTTGCGACGGGCACACGACGCGTAGGACGGGGGGCGGCACTCGAAGCTCCCTGCCGGTACGGCTTGAAAGAACGAAGGCTCCGTACGGCTTATGGGCGAACCTTCCCGCAGCCTGCACAGTATCTCTGCGTTCTTCCCGGCATGCAACGATGCCGAGAACCTGCGGTTGCTTATTCCCCAAGCCCTTGAAACGCTGAAAGCCCTCGCGGAAGAGTTCGAGATCATCGTTGTGGATGATGGCAGCACCGACCACACCACCGAGGTGCTGGACTCATTACAACAGGAGATCCCTTGCTTGCGCGTGGTTCGCCACCCGCGCAATCTTGGGTACGGGGCGGCGCTGCAAAGCGGTTTTCGCAGCGCCACCAAGGATCTGGTGTTCTACACCGACGGAGACGGGCAATACGACGTTCAGGAGTTATCCGCGCTGTTCGCCGGGCTTTCCCCCGGCCAGGACGTCGTCAACGGTTACAAGATCCACCGGGCGGACTCAGTCGGGCGGACAATCGTCGGAAAGGCCTACTCGGTCCTGGTTCGGACCTTATTCCGTCTGCGCCTCAGGGACGTGGACTGCGATTTCCGGCTCCTGCGGCGGAAGGTGATCGAATCGGTGTCGCTGACTTGCCGGAGTGGGGCGATTTGTGTCGAACTCATGGCGCAGGTCGAACGGGCCGGCTTCCAGGTTGCCGAGGTCCCCGTTCACCACCATCCCCGGCTGACCGGGCGGTCCCAGTTCTTCCGCCTGGGGCCCGTGGTGAGGACGCTTCGCGACGTCCTCCACCTCTGGATCCGCCTCGTTCTGCTCAAACGGCGTCCAACCCTTCAGGCGGCCGGTCCGAACAAAGTGATGAGCCCTGAGGTCCCCCGGCCTGGGACACAGATTCAAGACTGACGCATGATTCGATATCTCGATCTTCAGCGTGAGTACCGGGATTTGCAGAGGGAGCTCGATCCCGTCGTCCAACGGGTGCTGGCGAGCGGGCAATACATTCTCGGCCGGGAGGTGGAGCAGTTTGAGCGGCGTTGGATCTCGTACTGCGGGGCCGCCTACGGGCTGTTGGTCGCGAGCGGTACGGATGCACTGACGCTGGCCCTGGGAGCTTCCGGGGCGGTCCGGCCCGGCGCGGCTGACGAAGTCATCACCTCCGCTCATGGCAGCCCCTATACGCCCATGGCCATCGTGCGGGCGGGAGGGCGCCCGGTTTTTGCGGACATTGACCCTGAGACGTGGCTGATTTCGCCTGCCAGCATCGAGCGGGTTTTGACTTCCCGCACGCGCGTCATCATGCCGGTGCACCTCTATGGCCTGCCCTGCGATCTGAAGGCAATCCTGGCGATTGCCGAAGCGCACCGACTCGTGGTTGTCGAGGATGCTTGCCAGGCGCATGGGGCGCGCTACCGGGCGGGTCGCTGGCAACGCGTCGGGACTTTGGGACAGGCCGGGGCCTTCAGCTTCTACCCTACGAAGAACCTGGGCTGCTATGGCGATGCGGGGTTCATCACTTCAAACGACGCAGGATGCATCGAACGGGCTCGCGTTGCTGCCAATGGCGGCCAGCCGACGCGGAATATCGCCGTGAGCCCGGGATATAACTCGCGGGGCGATGAGCTGCAAGCAGCGATTTTGAGCTGCAAGCTAGCTCACCTCGAAGCATGGAACGAATGCCGGCGGAAGCTGGCAGCAACTTATCGCCAACGGCTGCGCGGACCAGGGCTCAAGTTCCAGGAGGTTCCGGAAAACTGCGAGCACGTGTACCGTCTCTTTGTTGTTCGCCATCCCCAACGCAATCAGCTTCGGGCGCACCTGCGCGAACGGGGGATCGAGACGATGGTTCATTATCCGGTGGCGTTGCACCGCCAGGCGGCATTTGCGGAAGCTTCCCAAGCGAGCTTGCCCGAGGCGGAACGCGCCGTCGAGGAGGTCCTCTCCCTGCCGTTGAATCCCTACCTGAGCGAGGCGGAAGTCGCGAGAATTATCGAGGCAGTCAATGAGTTTGCCGCCGTCACAGCCTGACGGCGCGGAGCCCGGCTCCGCTTTCTTTCGGTCGCCGTCGGCCCGACGCATCCCCTGGGACGTCCTGGCCGTGATTGCGGGCTCCCTCCTGTTTCTCACCCTCTTCTATCGCTTCCCCATCTCCGATCCCGATGAAGGAATCATCGCTACGGGCGCTGAGCGCATCTTGCGCGGGGAAATTCCTTTCCGCGATTTCTTTTCCGAACTGGGGCCGGCATCCTTCTACTTGCAGGCGATGATTTTCCGGATCATCGGGGAGAGTCTCACCGCGATACGGGTCACCGCCTGGGGGTTGGGAGGGATACTGACGGGGATTGTTTATCTCCTCGCCAAGCGCCTTGTTTCAGGCGCCGGCGCGCTGATTCCTGCCGCCGCCTTTGCGTTCCCCTTTCTGCCCACCCCTCCGCTCGCCTTTTCCCTGGCCATGCTCCACGTGCTCCTGCACGAGATCGGCGTCTACGACGAGCCGTTCCTGAAGAGACGAACCAACGCCGTCTACCTCATCGGCAAGGACGGGTACTATCTGAAGGATGACGCCACCGGCAAGCCCGTGATCTGGGATCCCGTGGCCGGCCGGCCGAAGCCCTTCGACGATCCGACCATCAAGGACTATGCCCTGGAAGGCCGGTACCGGGTCGGCAACGTGGATGGCACCGTGGCGTTCCAGCTGGTGAAGGAGCACGTCAAGCCGTACACGCCGGAGTGGGCCGCAATGATCACCACCGTGCCCGCCTCCACCATCCGGCGCATCTCC
>JAIQGB010000395.1 GCA_020072905.1 Terriglobia bacterium
GCGTCGTCGGCGGCAATTCCGTCCCCGCACTCGAGTCGCCCGGGGACTGCGGGTTCACGACGATCTGGTTACGGTAACGCAGGTCAATGGAGTCAATTCTGCCCTGAGCCTTGCGTACCTCGGGAAGCAGGGTCAGGAAATTGTGAAAACGGTCCTGAAAAGCCCCGTGGCCGAAATGCACCTGCAGGGTCTCGTGGCCCTCGACCAGCATGGCCTTGAGGTCGTCGGGATCGGCCAAGTCCACTTCGGAAACGATCCACCCGGAGCCCGCAATTTCGCCGGCAATCTCACGCTGGAACGCCTCGTAAAGCGCCAGCCGCGCGGCGCGCTCGGGTTGGCCGTTCGCCGCATCGAGCCCCGTGAGTACAGGAAAGTCGAACGTCGCCCGCTCCGGCTTGTCGAGCAGGACGCCGTCAGCATCCACGAGCTTCAACCGTCCGTCCACGCTCACGAACGCGATGGGTGTGCGCTCCACCACGTTCACCGCCAGACGGTTCGGATACACGCGCGTGAGCGTCGCCGACCGCACCCAGGGAATCATCTCCAGTTGCTGCTTTTTCTCCTCGAGGGACATGCGCAGGATGTTCATCCCGTACGCGGACTTTCCCGACCGCGCCAAGCCCAGCGCATTTGAGACCTCGTCCGGCGAGACGTAGTTGTTGCCTGTCAGCACCACGTCATCGGCGGCGGCCAGCAAGAACCTCGGCGAGCTGAGCATGAACACCGCCAGGGAGTATCCGGCGTAACCCACCGCTGGCAAGACCAGCATCGCCGCCAGACCCCACTTCAGAAAGAATCGGATCCCGCCCAGGCGCCCGCGCCGCACCGGGACCGCCCGCTGGCGGCGACGGTAGGGCGATTCCTCCTCGGAGTCCAGCTCCGTCGGCAGCGTGATGTCGTCAGGCTCCTCAATAGGCATGGCAAAGAGTTAGTCGGCAGTTTGCAGTCGGCAGTCCGCAGTCAGGAAAACCTTCGTGCTTGTCCTCGCTGCCAACTCCCCACTAGTTTCTCCAAACAATGACTTCCTCTTCCAGCTCCAACCCGTAGGCTTTCAGGACCTTTTCGCGAATCAGATCCATTAATCTGAAGATATCCGCGGCAGTCGCTCCGTAGCGGTTGACGATGAAATTGGCGTGCCGTTCGGAAATCACCGCGCCGCCCAAGCGAGCGCCCTTCAGCCCTAGCTCGTCGATCATCCTTCCCGTCGAGTGGCCGGGCGGATTCTTAAAGATACATCCGGCGCTCTTCTCCTTGATGGGCTGCGACACGCGCCGCTTCTGGTTGCACTGCTTGATTCTCTCCAGAATCTCTTCGTAAGGCCTCTCCGGCAACTCCAGCGACACGGAAAGCAGAATATCATTTGCGGCGAAACTTGAGTGACGATATTCGAACCGCACGTCCTCCGTACGGAGAACCTCCACCCGGCCCGCCGAGCCCCGATAGACGGTTACGGCGCGGACGACATCGCCGATTTGTGTCCCGTAGGCTCCCGCGTTCATGTGCAACGCCCCGCCCACTGTGCCGGGTACCCCGATTAGGCCCTCCATCCCGCCCAAGTTGCGCTTGGCGCACTCCATGACGGCGGTGCCCAGGTTCGCGGCGGCGGGGACTTCGACGCGCGGGCCGTCAAACCTCACCCCGTCCGGCTCCCGCCGCAGGTGCAAGACCACGTCCTCGAGACCTTCGTCAACGACGAGCAGGTTGGTCCCCCCGCCGAGCAGTCGCCAGTTGACGCCGCGTCGGCGCAAGTCGGCGATGAGTTCGGCAAGGCGTCGCAGATCGCGCACTCGCACGAGGTCCGCCGGCCCGCCCACACCGAGCGAGGTGTGCCGGCTGAGCGGCTCGGTGGGAAGCCACGCGCTGCCCAAGGCCGCCATCTGCTCAGCGATCCCGGGTTGTTGCGCCAGCGAGGACATCGCTTGATCAACGCCTCCGAAATCTACAGGCGCTCCGCGGCGCCCGCTGATGCCACGGGCTGCTTCGCACCCTCGGCAAACGGCCGTTTGACCGCTTCGCCCAGCGCCTCACCGACCTTCCACACGCTTCCGGCTCCCACGGTAATGATTAAATCGCCCGGCCTCGCGTCCGCCAGCACTTCCTGAATCACGGCTTTCTCGGAGGGCGCGTAGCGGGCGCAGTCGAGGCCCAATTCGTGCATGCGCTCGACCAGTCGCTCCGCCGTCACGCCGGGAATGGGCGGTTCGCTGGCGGGGTAAATGTCGAGCACGTAAACGCGCTCGCAGCCGTCAAAGCACGCGGCAAAGTCGTCCATCAGGAACTTGGTGCGCGTGTAGCGGTGCGGCTGGAAAATCGCCAGGATGCGCCGCGCGCCGCGCAGACGGGCGGCCTCCATCACGGCGCGGATTTCCGCGGGATGATGGCCATAGTCGTCCAGTACCGTAACGCCGTTGGCTTCTGCCTTCACCTGGAAGCGGCGATCCGCGCCGCGGAAGCGCTCCAGGCCGTCGCGGATTTTGTCCGCGCTCAGCTCCAGTTCCAGGCCCACTGCCACGGCAGCCAGCGCGTTCTGCACGTTGTGTCGGCCGACGACGCTGAGCCTGAAGCGGCCGAGAGGTTTTCCCTTGAATGCGGCGTCGAACGCGGAACCGCGAGGCGTGAGCTCAATCGCGGACGCGACGCAATCCGCGCCCGAATCGAGGCCGTAGGTCACCACGCGCCGGCGGATGCGCGGCAGGAGTTGCAGGAACCGCTCGCCCCAAGGCGGGTCCACGCAGGCGATGACGGCTCCGTAGAACGGAACCTTGTTCACAAAATCCAGGAATGCCTGCTGGATCTCTGCAAAGTCGCGGTAGTGGTCAAGGTGTTCGCGGTCGATGTTAGTGACCACGGCAATCGAGGGGAGCAGGTAGAGGAACGACCGATCGCTCTCATCGGCTTCGACCACCATCAGCTCGCCCTTGCCCAGCCGCGCACTCGAGCCGAACACGTCCAGGCGGCCGCCAATCACCGCCGTCGGATCGAGCCCCGCCTCGGCCAGCATCACCGCGATCATGGACGTGACCGTCGTCTTGCCGTGCGCGCCCGCCACGGCGACGTTGAACTTCTGCCGCATCAACTCCGCCATCATCTCCGCGCGCGGGATGACCGGAATCTGCAGGCGCTGCGCTTCCCGAACCTCGGGATTGTCCGCAGGCACCGCCGTCGAGGTCACGACGACCTGCGCCCCGCGCGCATTTTCGGCCGCGTGCCCTTCCCAAACTCTCGCGCCCAGCGTCACCAGGCGCTCCGTGACCGGCGTGTGCTTGAGGTCGGAACCGGAGACGACGTAACCGAGGTTGAGCAGCACCTCCGCGATGCCGCTCATGCCGATGCCGCCGATGCCCACGAAATGAACTTTGCGAATCTTGCCAAGCATAAGAATTCGGAAGTCAGGAGTCAGAAGCTAGGAGTCAGAATTTCCTGTTCATCATTCATCGTTCCGCGTTCAGCGTTTGCCGCCCAACTCCTTTATCAAATCTGCGATACGTGCTGCCGCGTCGGGGCGAGCCAGGCTGCGGGCGGCCTTTTCCATCTCCGTCAGCCGTGCTGGAGCGGCAAGCAAGTCGCGAACCTCATCAAGCAGTCTCTCTGGCGACAACTCATGCTGTTCGATGATGCGCGCTCCTCCCACACGTGCCAGAGCACGCGCATTGCCAAGCTGATGCTGGTCCGCCGCGCCCGGGAAGGGGATGAGGAGAGCGGCCTTCCCTGCCGCCGCGAGTTCGCCGACCGTATTCGCGCCGGCACGAGAGATCACCAAGTCAGCGCGCGCGAGGACGCCAGGAACGTCCTCGATGAATGCCACGACCTCGGCGGGAACCCCGCTTTCCTGATAAGCCTGCCGCACAGAATTATAATCCCGGTCGCCGGTTTGATGGATGAATCGCGGCCGCTCTGCCCACTTCGAGAACAGCGGCAGGCTCCTCACCACGCAATCATTGA
>JAIQGB010000396.1 GCA_020072905.1 Terriglobia bacterium
ATCTGCTGAGCCAGGCCTACCGGGCATCGGGCGACGTCCAGTCCAGCGCTCCAGAAGCGGAACTGGCGGGGCAAGCCAGTGTCGAGTCTACAAGGCACCCTCAAGGAGGTGGTATGGGGGCCGGCGCACGCGGGGGCCTCGAAGAGTTCTCCGCTCCGACCCAGACCATAAGCTGGCAGGGGATTTCCCCTCCTGCTGGTCTCAGCATCGAGCAGACGCAGCTTCTTAGGGTCTATGAACAGGTTCTGGCGAGGGGGCACAATTACTTGGGCCTGATTGCTGCCCGTCAGCGACGGTTCTCCGATGCTGCCCAAGACTTCACGCGCGTCAGCAAACTGCAAGCGAACTATCCTGATGTGGATCTCAACCTCGGGTTGGCGTTGTTCAACGCCGAAAGATACTCTGAGGCTCTCGAACCCCTGGAACGGGCAGTAGCCCGAAATCCCTCCAACCTCACGGCCAAGAAGTATCTCGGGCTCACGTATGTCCACCGTGAGGTGTACGACAAGGGTGCAAGGTTGCTGGAGGAGGTTCGCGCCGCCTCTTCGGACGATCCCCGGGTCTTGCTGGGGCTAGGCACGGCGCTGGCACGACTGGACCGGCCCGACGAGGCGCGGGCTGTGTTCGTGGAACTGATGAAATTGTATCCAGACTCCGCGCCCTTGCACGTTCTTTGGGGACAGGTCCACGCCGCTCGGAAACAAACACAGGAAGCTGAGCAGGAATTCCAGCGGGCCTTGGAACTTGATCCGAGCGCGGCTTCCGCTCACTTCTACCTCGGGATCTTGAAACTGCAACAAGGCCAACTCAATGAGGCGGAGCGCCAATTTGATGCCGAACTTGCCGCTCATCCGGGGGACACGCGCGCTCGCTACCACCTAGCTTTCGCCCTGCTGACCCAGCAAAAAACAGAGCAGGCCATCCCGTTGCTGCGTCAGGTGATTCAGGAAAACCCCAAGTATGCAGAAGCCCACTATAGCCTGGGGAAAGCACTGCTCGAACGAGGCAACCTCCCTGAGGCCATCGAATACCTTGAAATCGCCGTTCGGCTAGACCCCGCGAAGCCTTACAGCCACTACCAGTTGGCGCGTGCCTACCTGCGCGCCGGACGACGCGAGGAGGCACAACAGGAATTCCAGACGACGCAGAATTTGAAGGACCAGCAACGATCCAAAGTGCCTCCTGGTAAGCAGCCCGAGACCCCATGAGGGGTCTGAAAGCGAAGCAAGGCGGGATTCCGGGCACGCCCGAATCCTCAACCGGGGCCTTGGCCCGAAAAAGCGAGCCATGCAATCAGCGCGGAGCAAGGGCGTTCTCTTGTCCAAGAAGATGCGCAACCGGGCGCTGCTGTGCGCGGCGCTAGCGATTCTCTTAAAGGGGACGGTCCTGCCCAAAGCGCAGAAGCCTGACCCACTGGTCAAATTTGTGGACATCACCGACTCCGCCGGCATCACGTTCCGCCACGCGTCGGCCCCCGAGAAGAAATACATCGTGGAGTCCATGAGCGGTGGTGTGGCGCTCTTCGATTACGACAACGACGGTTGCCTCGACATTTACTTCACCAACGCGCTGACTGTGGATTCGGCCAACGAACCGCACAGTGCTCCAAGCACTCTCTACCACAACAATTGCCATGGCACGTTCACGGACGTTTCCGAGACGTCCGGACTGGCCTACCCGGGCTGGGCGATGGGAGTGGTCGCGGTCGACTTCGACGGGGATGGCTACGAAGACCTGTACGTCACCTGCCTGGGCCCGAATCACCTCTATCACAACAACGGGAACGGTACCTTCACGGACGTCACGGATGCGGCGGGTGTGGACGATCAACGCTGGTCCACGGGCGCTGCCTTCGCAGACTACGACAATGACGGCGCCTTGGACCTGTTCGTGGCGAACTACGTGGACTTCAGACTCTCAAACCTTCCGGAATTCGGAAAGGGGAAGTTCTGCGAGTACCACGGGGTCCCGGTCCAATGCGGCCCGCGGGGATTGCCGGGCGCGGGCGACTCCCTTTTTCGTAACAAAGGTGACGGGACCTTTGAGAATGTCAGCCAGAAGGCCGGGGTCGGCGACCCCGAGGGACGCTTCGGCCTGGGCGTGGTCTGGACGGATGTGGACAATGATGGGTGGGCTGATCTCTACGTGGCCAACGATACCGGGCCCAACTTTCTCTACCACAACAACCACGATAGCACCTTCACCGAAATGGGTTTTCTCGCCGGTGTGGCGGTAGACGATGACGGCATCGAGCAGGGATCGATGGGGGTCGCCGTCGGAGACTATCTCCACACTGGACTCCTTGGCATCTTCGTCTCTAACTTCTCGGGCGAGCACGCTACCCTCTACCGCCACGATTCGCCCCTTTTTTTCACTGATGTTTCGTTTCCCTCGAAAATAGCGCCCCCCAGCACCCAGTTCGTGAGCTGGGGCACCTCCTTCTTCGACTACGACAACGACGGCTGGCCGGATTTGCTGGTTGTGAACGGCCATGTTTACCCGCAAATGGACAATGCCCACACGGGCACCGCGTATCGCCAACGCATCCTGCTGTATCACAATGAGGGGAACGGAACCTTTACCGAAGTTGCCGGGGAGGCTGGCGAAGTATTAATGACGCCCCGAGTGAGCCGGGGCGTGGCGTTCGGTGACATTGACAATGATGGGGCCATCGACGTGGTCATCAACAACTTCGACAGCAAGCCTCTGATCCTGCGAAACGAAGGCGGCAATCGCAACAACTGGGTCACGATCAAAGCCGCCGGAAGAGGTCTGAACCGTGATGCAGTGGGCGCGAGGGTTAAAGTCGTCAGCGGTGACCTCGTTCAGTGGGACGAGGTCCGTACGGGTGGAAGTTACCTCTCGTCCAGCGATCACAGGTTGCACTATGGGTTGGGAAGAAGAGACCGAATTGATTTGGTTGAAGTCCATTGGCCCGACGGCCATGTCGAAGCCATCCGCAATATCCCTGTTAACCATTTTCTGACCATCGAAGAAGGCAAGGGGTTGTCCGGGGCAACTGTTCCGACTAAATAGACACGGACTCACACGACTCTATCCTACGGGGACTACAGCGGGCAGGGTAGGGGTTCCCCTATGCCCGGCTAGAGCAATTTCTCGATGTCTGGCTGATCCGTCGAGGCATACGGCAACCGGGGGCAGTCTACTCCGGAAGGGAAGGCTGGAGCAGGCCATTGAAGCCTTCGAGGTGGCTCGCCAGCTTGCGCCCAGGATATTCAGATTCCTGAGCGGCAATTCCTAGGAAGAAAAATCCTCGGCGAATTGCCACCGCCGCCGATCCCGCTGACGCCTGCTTCCGATCAGGGCGCTGAATGAAGCTCAGGAGCCGCACGAGATTCTGCGCTGGCTGGGCGACAACTTTTGATGGCTTAGTTTTATAGAAGCCGCATAAACATTGGCTGGGAGGCAGGGATTCGAACCCCGATACGCAGATCCAGAGTCTGCAGTCCTACCGTTAGACGACCTCCCAGTCGGACGGCTTCCCTAAGTAAACCGGGTACGGGCCATCCTGTCAAGGGGCTGCTCTTGAAGGCAGGGAGCCAGCGCGGGGGAGAGGGCGGCGTCAGAAAAGCCGGAAGCTGACTTCCACCATCACGCGGACAGGTACGGGAGTGCCGTTGCGCAGGGCGGGTTTGAACTTCCAGGTGCGGACGGTCTCGAGGGCTTTTTCATCCAGGCCGAGGCCCAGGGGCTTGACGACGCGCTGGTCGGTCACGTTGCCGGCCGTGTCCACGACGATCCAGAGTACGACGGTGCCCTGATACTTCGCCTTGCGAGCCTCTTCCGAGTACGGTGGCTCGGGCTTGTAAATGGCAATCGGCGCGGTCACGCTGCCGCCAACACTATACGCACCGCCGCCAAAGCCGCCGCCTTCGCCCGGGCCCAGGCCCGCTCACGCCTTGCGGATCACCCCAGGGCATGTTCATCGCCATCTGGGGGAGCTTCAGGTCGGGTGGCCCCAGCAAATTCGGTTGCACCGGAAGTTTCGGTTCCGGATTGGGGAGAACAGCCATTGGAGGCGCAAACTGCACCTTGGCGAACTTCGGCACAGCACCCTTTGACGCCGGAGTGGGTGACCGGTCGCCGCCGCCACCTCCTCCCCCCATCTTCTTGTCCGGGCCCTCGATCTGGGCAAGATAGGGGGAAATGTCGGTGATCATATACTTCGGGGCGGCCTTGACGGGCGTCATCATTTTACCGAGCACATAGGGCAACACCATCGCCGCGATGATCAGGGCATGAACCAGCACGGAGTTCATCCACGAAGCGCTTTGTGGCCGGTAGTCACCCCAAATGTCGGGGGGATAGTCGCGCTTCTTGAACAAGGCCACGCCAGCCAACTCGCCCACAATGATTCCGGTGAAGGCGCAGAGGATGGCCGCCAGGTTGCCTTGCCATAGCCAGCCCGCCACTCCCCCGGCCAGGCCAGCGAGAGTGGCGCACAGCGCGCGTTTCTTGACCTGCTGGTCGTTGTAGATGCCGATGGGGTCGGTGGGTTTTTCAAAAAGCAGTTTGAGCTGACTCGGCAGGTCGAGGTAAAACGGCCGCATTTCGGTGACCGGCAGTCGCGCTTCACCGCGGTAATACTTGCGCGGCACCGTAATCTTCGGCTCGCGCAGCAGTTCGCGGATCTGCCGGAGCACGGAAACGAAAACGTTGGGGGATTCGACGAAGGTAAACTGGTACTCGGCCTGCGGGGATTTCCCCGTAGCCGTCAAACGCTCGTCCAACCCCTCACCCACCCGCAATTCCTTGGTTTCCATGGATTGTCTTCCTTGGCCTCTCGCGGCAAGCCGCGGCCAAGTTTGTGCCTACCCTTTCCAAGATGTCGGAGTGGGCAGCGGAGTTGCCTCCGAGTGTAAAATCGCCTTCCTACCTAGACTGCGCATGCGGCAACCAACTCCTTTCAGTCTATCACAAGCGGAGCATCCCGCATAACGCGAAAACATGCTCAGTCTGTGCCGCCCTGCCCTTCTTCCTTTGACGCACGGGGAGCGGCCGAAGTTGCGTCAGATCATCGTCGGCGACATACCTTCCGGTCGGTTGGGCGGAAGTCCGGGGGGCTACTGCCTAAGCGCGATGGCGTCGGCGTTCGGATCTTGCCGCCCTGTACCCGTGGTCGGCAATTCTTGCCGCCGTGCGGTCAGGTGTGTTAGTTTGGCATGTTTGTGGGTGCGCGCCGGGGAAAGCCGGGCGACGGAGCAGCGGAACACCTGTGGGCAAGAAAGCCGTCGAGGACGCCGCCGAAGTCAAACCGAGGGCCCCTGTGGGACGCCTAGTGCGCCTCTGTGTGGCGGCTTGGCTAATCCCGGGATGCGGCCACCTGATGCTGGGCAGGAAATGGCGGGCACTGATCCTGTTCGTCTCCATCCTCAGCATGTTTCTGCTCGGGGTGGCCATGAACGGTGAATTCTTCTCGGTGCATTCCGCGTCTTATCTCGAGCAGTTGGGGTTCTTCGGCGAGATGTCCGTCGGCGTGGCGGTGCCGGCCGCCCGGTTTTTTGGGTATGGTGGCGGCAACCCATTCTTCGTCAGCGCGGATTACGGAACCGCTTTTCTGATTGCCGCAGGGATGCTCAACATCCTGACGATTTTCGACGCCTACGACATTGCGCTGGGACGAAAACCCTGAGTCCATTGGGTGATTGGCCGATTGAGTGATTGAGCGATTGAAAGAACCAGGCTCGCGATTCGCTTAATCACCCAGTCACTCAATCACTCAATTGAAAAAATGGCCATTTCCCATTTCACGGCGATGCTCTTGTTTTCCTTGTTCGTCTCCGTCGTCTTCGGCCTGCTCGCCAAGGACACGCCGCGCGAGCGCTTTGTCTATGGCGCTAAAGTCTTCGGAGCCTTCGTGGGCATCGCCCTCCTCCTCGGCTGGATCATGTATCCCGTCCCCTGGTGATTGAGCGATCGGGTGATTTGACGATTGAGTGATTGAGCCATCGGGCCATCCCACCGAACCACAAGAAAGGAACCTCTCGCAACTTGCGACCCGCAACCGACAACTGGCAACTGAGAACTTACGACTTCTCTCCCTGCTTGACCCCAAGCCGCTCCTGCCCTAAAGTGCCGAACCAATCCGGGTGAGCCATGTCCGAAATCAGCCGTCGCGCCTTTCACCGTGCCGCCGCCGCCGCCGCTCTAGTCGGTGCCGCGGGTCCGGGTCCGCTTGCCGTGGGAGCATCCGACGCCGAGGTTCCGGAATCCCGCGGCTCAATCACCGACGTGCCGGGAATCCGCGTTGGCCACTTTGCTGACCCGCGACGTCCCACCGGCTGTACGGCGATTCTTTTTGACAGCGAGGCCACTGCGGGCGTGGACTATGACGGCTCGGCGCCGGGTTCGTATCTGGGCGTCTTGCTCCAGCCGGTGAGCCCGCTAGCCAAGATCCATGGACTGCTGCTGACCGGAGGCGGACCGATGGGACTGGCAGCCGTGCCGGGAGCGGTCCGATTCTTGGAGGAAAAGAAGGTCGGGTATGACTGGGGCATCCCGGAGACTCGCATTCCCATCGTTGTAGGGGCGGTGATTGACGACCTCGCGCTGGGCGATCCCCGGATCCGCCCTGACGCGGAAGGCGCCTACAAAGCCTGCCAGGCGGCCTCGACCGCGCCCCTGGAAGAAGGGAACGTGGGCGTCGGCGCGGGTGGAACAGTGGGAAAGATGCTTGAGAACCACGGCTACAAGGGTATGAAAGGTGGGCTGGGTACGGCGAGCGTCCGCCTCGGCGAAGTGGTCATCGGAGCGATTGCGGTTTTGAACTCCGTCGGCGACATCGTTGACTGGCGCAGTGGCAAAATCATCGCCGGAGCGCGGAAGCCCGACGGCAGCGGTTTCGCCAACATCATTGAGACGATCAAGAAGCTGTCGGTGGAGGGCAAGCGGACTACCGTGCAAGTTCACGACCCGGCGCTGCACAGTACGACGCTTATCGTGGTGGCGACCAATGCCGACTTCACCAAGACGGAATTGACTAAGGTCGCCATGATGGCCTCCACGGGCGCCGCCCGCTGCATCAACCCCTATCACACGAACGGCGACGGCGACAGCACCTTCGCGCTCTCGACCAACAAGCTGAAGACGGACTTGTCGGTCTCCGTCGCCGGGGCGGTGGCCGCCGAGATGGTCTCCGAGGCCGTATTGCGTGCCGTCAAGATGGCGCGCTCCATCGAGGACTCAAGAAGACGTTGAGAGTATTCGCGGTGAACACCTGTCCGGCGTTGTAATTCGTCTTGGAACCGATGCGATCGATTTCGCTCTTGATCGCGGTATATTCGGCGTCCAGCGCGACTCGTTGCTGATTGGACACGG
>JAIQGB010000397.1 GCA_020072905.1 Terriglobia bacterium
GGTTATCGTCTTCCTGTTTGGCGATCAACAGCGGTCCGATGTTGAGGTAAAACGACTCCTTCGCCCTGAGATCGTCCATGGCCCTGAACAACTGTAGGGCCTGCGCCTCGGATAGCCCGCGAATATATTCGGAGAAGGGCTGTGTCGTGATGCGAATCGTCTGAACCTCGTAGCCTCCTCTTTCAAAAAGGCGTTTCGCAGCACGCAGCATGTTCAGGGACTGTTGGAATTGAGCCTGGTAGTGAGTCGCATCTATCCGCACGAAAGCGGTGATGGTACGGATTCTTGGCTTTCGCGGCGGGTTACTTGCAAGTCCGGAGCCGGCTAACAAACTCCACATCAAGAGCAACCATGGCACGTGCCGCAGGGAAGCCACCGAACCCCGACCAAGTTTCATCTGCAATTCTCCTTGGGCCAGCGAACACACTATTGCATTCTGCTAGGGCGAACAGGATACAAAGCGTCTACTTAGGTTTCTAGCGAGGCCAGAGCCAGCCAAAGGTGCCGGCAGTCAGCAAGGCAGAGACGAGACCATCGATGACTTCCTTGATGGTCATGCCCCATGGCTGGCCCTTCCAGAGTCCGTTGGGCAATTGTCCCAGGCCGTAGCCAATGAACGCCGCAGTGCCGGCGACGCGAAACACGACCAGATAGTTCGCGCCAGGAGCAAGCGTGCGCCCGGTCAGGTAGGCAACGAAGAAGACCTGAGGGCGGATCTCCCGCCGCGAGCACCGAACAGGCTGTGAACTTAGCGCCCGGCGGGCAGGAAGCAAGTTTCAATCTGCGCATCGACCCGGTTAAGCTGTGGCATTTCGACGAGCCCAATGTTTACCGCATGCAGGTTGATCTTCTCGACGCGAAAGGCAATCTGCTTGACTCCATCACCGACAACTTCGGCGCACGCACGGTTGAGATTAAGGACCGCAAGCTTTACTTGAATGGCGAACCCGTCCGCCTCACCGGGATGGCGCGGCATGAGGAGTCGCCCTGGGAGGGCCTGGCCGAGACTCGCGGGACCATGCTTTACGACTACAACGACATGAAGCACCTGCAGATGACGTTGACGCGACCGGTGCACTACCCACAGCACCCGTACATTCTCGACTATTGCGACCGCAATGGAATTCTGCTCATTCCGGAAATTCCCATGTGGCAGTTCAGCGAGAAGCAGATGTCCGACCCCAAGGTGATCGAGCTCGCCCAGCACATGATGAAAGAAATGGTCGAGCAGAACTACAACCACCCTAGCATCTTCGCCTGGAGCGTTTGCAACGAGAGCGCCACCGATACGCCCAGCGGCAAGGCATACTTCAAGACGATGTACGACTTCATCAAACAGCTCGATCCCGACCGCTACGTCACTTACGCTGACGACCGCATCGCCTTTGTCGACAATCCCCAGGAAAACTCCGCCAGCCTGGCCGACTTCATCATGTGGAACGAGTATTTCGGCGCGTGGCACGGCCCCACGAGCGAATTGCCCGCCGTATTCGAGCGCATCAAGCGGAACTATCCCACGAAGATGGTCATCGTCTCCGAGTTCGGCACGCCGGGCGTCTTCGCCCGCGACAGTAAGACCGCGGACAAGCTGCGTTCGCAAGTCTTCCGCGAGCAACTGGAACTAATCGGAAAGCAGGACTGGATTGCCGGCGCGCTGATGTGGTGCTATCAGGATTACCGCTCGCACCGCAACCTCTGGCCGGGGGAAACGGCCGGCTACGTGGATCACGGCGTCGTGGACGAGAACCGCCAGCGGCGGCCGTCCTACTCCGTGTGGCAGCAATTGAACTCCCCCGCCCACGTGAGCGTCGAATGGCAATATAATCCCGCGCATCAACCCATCGGCTTCCACGCCACGATCGAACGCCGCGGACCGGACGAGATTCCTTCCTACATTCTGCGGAACTATCGCATGGATTGGGAACTCCGCGATGACGACAACACGCTGGTGGCAAGCGGGACGAAACCGCTGCCCGACGTCGGGCCTCCGCAGACGCTCGAGGCAAGCTGGCAGCCCGCCAAAAGTAAATCGCTGCGGTTGCGACTGCGGCTCTACCGGCCGACGGGTTTCGTGGCTGCCGAGAAGACTCTGGATTGGTGGGATCCTCGCGCCGGCGGGCTGAACGTGGAAGAGATGAAGCGCCAAGGAGTGCCAGTTCCAGAATAGGGAGGGCCTGACGCCATGACCAGCAAGCGATGGATGTCCTTCGCCGCGGCCGCTATTGCCTGCCTGCTTTTGCCGCCGTCCGGATCAAGGTCCCAAACCATCAATCCCGACCTGCTTCATCAGAGCTGGAAGGCTCGATGGATTACCTATGTCGACGGCCCGCAGCGTGAGTTCGCAGTGTTCCATTTCCGCAAGACGTTCTCACTCGCCGCCACGCCGCAGCGATTCATCGTGCACGTCAGCGGCGACAATCGCTTCGAACTCTACGTGAACGGCGATCGAGTGCTCGCCGGCCCGGCGCGCGGCGACCTTTTCCACTGGCGTTTCGAGACGGTCGATCTCGCTCCTCATCTACGTGAGGGAATGAATGTGCTCGCCGCCGTCGTGTGGAATTTCGCCGGGCAGGCGCCCATGGCGCAGATGACCAGCGAAACCGGCTTCCTTCTCCAAGGCGACGGAGACACCGAGCAGGCCGCCAACACCGACGGCTCGTGGAAATGCTATCGCGACACGGCGCTCGAGATGATCCCCTGGGACCCAAAGAAGGTCTCCGGATACTTCGTCGTGGGTCCGGGCGAGAGATGGGATGGCGCGAAGGTTCCTTGGGGCTGGGAAACGAGGGACTTCGATGATTCCGCCTGGACTCCCGCGCGCGAACTCGATCCCGGCTCGCCGCGCGGCGGGCAGGACAGCCATTCGCGCTGGATGTTGGTTCCCCGCCCCATCCCGCTCATGGAAGAGAAACTCGAACGGCTCGGCCGGGTGGTGCGCAGCCAGGGTGCGGAGGTTTCTGATGGGTTCCTCGCAGGCCAGGCGCCGGTCACGATTCCGGCGGGCGCTCACGCCACGATCCTGCTTGACCAGACTCAACTCACCTGCGCTTATCCTGAGCTCGTGGTCTCCGGAGGCCGCGGCGCGGAGATCACGCTCGGCTACGCCGAGTCACTGGTCACTCCGGATGGGCAAAAGGGCAATCGCAACGAGACCGCGGGCAAGGAGATGCGCGGGTTCGAGGATGTCTTCCTGCCCGACGGCGGCGAGCATCGCCTCTTCCGCCCGCTCTGGTGGCGGACGTACCGCTATCTCCAGATCGACGTTAAGGCCGGCGCCGACCCGGTCGTGCTGGAGGACATCCGCGGCCTGTTCACCGCCTATCCGTTCACGCTCCACGCGCGCTTCGAGACCGACGACCCAACGGTCAACAAGATCTGGCAAGTCGGCTGGCGGACTCTGCGGCTTTCGGCACACGAAACATATACCGATTCGCCCTATTACGAGCAGCTTCAATACATCGGCGACACGCGCATGACGGCGCTCATCACGCTGTACACCTCGGGCGACGACCGCATGGTTCGCAACGCCATCGAGCTTTTCAACGAATCGCGCACGCCCGACGGGCTGACGCAGAGCCGCTACCCGTCCTTCCTGCCCCAATACATTCCGCCCTACTCGCTCCTTTGGGTCGGCATGCTCCACGACTACTGGTGGTACGGCAACGATCGGGAGTACGTGCGGCAGCACCTGCACGGCGCGCACGCCGTCCTCGCGTGGTTCGAGTCGCGGCTCGCTCCCTCCGGCCTTCTCGGGCCGCTCGAATGGTGGAATTTCGTGGACTGGGTCCCGGAGTGGCAGGATGGCGTTCCGCCGCTCGATGCGGACGGACAATCCTCGATCCTGAGCCTGCAATTCGCCGGGGCGCTGCGCGAGGCCGCGGAACTCGAGGACGCGCTGGGCTCACC
>JAIQGB010000398.1 GCA_020072905.1 Terriglobia bacterium
GGGGAAGGTCTCCGCCAGCTTCGCCTCCAGCTTTTCCGTGCCTTCGCCGACATATTGCAGATATTCGCTGCCGCACGCCGGGCATCTCGAAGGAACCGGCGAAGTGTATCCACAGTAGTGGCAGATGAGCCGGTTTTCGCGCCGGTGATAGGTTAGGGAGATCGAGCAGTTGACGCAGCGAATGCTCTCGCCGCAGCTCCGGCAGAGGAGGAACCACGAATAGCCGCGCCGGTTGAGCAGAATCATGGTCTGCGCGCCGGCCCGGAGCTGCGCTTCGATTTCCTCTTTCAGGCGGCGGGATATCGGCACCTGAGTGTGGGTTTCGCGGAATTCCTGGCGCATGTCCACAATCTCTACGCTGGCAAGAGGTCGCCCCGCAATGCGCTCCTCGAGTTTGAGCAAGCGATACTTTCCCTCGCGGGCGTTGAAATAGGATTCGAGCGAGGGGGTCGCCGAGCCCAGAACGACGAGCGCCCGCTCCAGACGCGCCCGCACTACGGCCACGTCCCGGCCGTGATAGCGCGGCGTTTCCTCCTGCTTGTAGCTCGCGTCGTGTTCTTCGTCGACGATGATCACGCCCAGATTGCCCAGGGGCGCAAAGACCGCCGAACGCGTTCCGAGCACGACGTGCGCCTCGCCGCGCCGCGCGCGCCACCACGCTCGGTGGCGCTCGGCCTCGCTGAGTCCGCTGTGGAGCACCGCCACGTGGCCTCCGAAACGGGCCAGGAATTGAGATTGCATCGCCGGCGTCAGCGCGATCTCGGGCACCAGCATCAATGCCGTGCGGCCCTGCTCCCCGGCGCGCTCGATTAGCCGCAAGTAGATCTCCGTCTTCCCGCTTCCGGTGACGCCGTGGAGCAGTACGGGATGAAACCGCCGGCCTTCCATCAAGCCGGTTAATTCACCGAGAACTGCGCTCTGTGCGCTGTTCAACGCGAATGGCGAAGGGCTGGGCCCTTGGCACGAGTCGCTTCCACCCGGCGATTCCCGGAGCTCGATCCACCCGTTCTCACGGAGCTTGCCGAGATGCGCCAGCGTCGCTCGCGCCTCTTTGAGCAGAGTCCGATGGTCGTCCGCGGCGCCGTGCTCGAGGGCCTCCATGATTCGCTTTGCCACCGGGGAAAGGCGCGTGTCGTGGCCGGGCACTGGGCCCGCGAGGCGCACGGCCCAGACTTTCCGTTCGCCGCGTTGGCGTTCCACATCGGAGGTCGTGAGCCAACCCTCGGCTACCGCCTGGGAGAGGAGCGGCGCAAAGGCCGCGCCAAATTTGCGGCGAGCGCTCTCCAGCGCGACTCCCGCAGTCGAGTCCTCTGGCCCTGCCACGTACCGAAGGAAATTGGCTTCCTCCCCGGCGCGGATCTCCCCCAGCAGGCTCGATTCCAGTTCATGGAGCCGCTGCCTTCCCTGCTCGGTCAGTCCCAGCCGCCGTTCGCGACGAGTCTCGGCCCGCAGAGGAAGCATGGCGCGGAAAACTTCCCCGACGGGCGCGAGGTAATACTCGGCGATCCAGAGGCCCAGGGTCAGAAGTTCAGGTGAGAGGACAGGCTCGGGGTCGAGAACGCGCAGGATCTCGCGGACTCTGACCCCCGGCGCAACCCGTGCCACCGCTTCCAGCACAATGCCGGTTGCCCGCCGGGTACCGAGGGGGACGAGCACACGCTGCCCCACCCTTGCATCCGCGGAGTCCGGCACGCGGTAGGTCAGCGGGTCGCGAAGACCCGCAAACACGGCGACGTTGACCAGCGAAGGTGGCGGCTCCGCCTTCTTCTTCGGCATGTGGGCATTCTATGCGTGCGGGCGCTCTATTGATAGTGACGTGAAGGACGGAAAAGCGTCGTCGGGCGGCCGGGTGTGGAGAGAGATCACGGGCAAAGCGCGGAGCCCGCCTATCGTCAGCCAGCGGGGCCCTCGCCAGCCGAGCTACGACCCATAGGCTCGAAATTTGACGGCGACACTGCTAAAGATATCGTTAATGCCCTTTGCGACTAGCCCCATCGTGGCAGCTGCTCCCAAGCCGATCATCGTTGCGACGAGCGAGTACTCGACAAGATCCTGACCCGATTCGTCGCCATCGAGGGCTTCGAGAATTGCTCGGAGACGCCAGTACCACCTGAGTGACAATTTGACCTCCCGAGGCCACTCCAGTCTTCAGCGTTTGAGAACGCCGACTACTCCACCTCTCGTATAGCAGAATCGAGACCAGAATCCAAACTTTCCATGGGGCATCCGCATCTTCAACCAACAACAATGATTCGTGACTCGGGCGGGGGTTTAGAAGGCGTCAACTGTCGACATCCGAGGACACCCCTGCGGCAGGAGAGTAGACAGGCCGTATTCGATTTTAGCCCGCAACAGGACCGCGAGTCGGCTCGAATTCAGAACGTTCGGGCGTGTGAAGCGATCAGGTTGGCATAAAGGCTTCCCAACCGCTCGAGCATGCGCACGGCGGAGGGGAAATTGCGCCGGTTGATGTGCTCGATGTTCAGCCCCAGCAGCGGCGGGTCAGGCGGGAGATTGTCGAAGACATCCATTAGAATGCGCTGCGCCAGATTGAGCGAACGCTCAAAGCAAGTTTCCTTCCCGGTGGCGGAACCCGGTTCCGCACCCAGCAAGAATCTGTCGAGATCCTGGGGAATGTCCACCCCGAGCCAGCGCAGGAATTCCAGGTCGCGCGGATGGCTGACTGGGGCGAAACTCAAAAAGATGCGCGCCTCCAGGCCATTCAGTCGCTGAACGAGCCAAACAATGTCGTTCGAATCAAAAAGAATCTGGGAAGTGAAGAAGGTCATACCGACGGCGTGCTTGCTGCGGATGCGGTCCGCCTCATTCGGCCGGCTGGGAATGGTGATCCCGCCCAACGTCAACGGAAGATCCAAAGAGCGGACGAGACCCGCAGCCTGACTGGGGTCGGGGCCGGGATAACGAATCTCCGGCGACTCACCACCCACCAGGACGATGTACTGAATCCCGAACTGGCTACGGGTCTCCTCAAGCCAAGACTGCGGATCGGCATCGTGCACCGTCACGCGGTTGATGACGACTTCCATGGCAAGTTCCCGCTGCAGGCGCGCACCGAGCAGCCGCGGCTCCACGCGCGCGACAAACTGCGCCGTGCGCTCCGATCCCCGAGCCTCATCGTGAATTTCGGGAACGTTGATGGCGTCCACGAGGTGACGGACCTTTTCCACCTCTTTGAGCGTGGCACCCAGGGCTTCCGGTTTCCCCACGGCGGGCGGCACGATCTCAAAAAAGACCACCGGGACAGCAGGACTCAGTAGTTTCTCCTTCAGGTTCACGCGCGATTTTTCGTTGTGCTCCGTCAAGCGTCGCCCCACACCTCGGTCTAGATTAGTTTGAAGCGCTGGAAACCGCAACCGCCGCTGCGCATTGATGCGCGCAGAGGAAACTCCCCGGCGACCGCCTCGAATCCTCGCTCACCGCGTGCTATGCTACGCGCCGAAACTCTTGCATCGAGGTCAACCTGATGAGCAGACAACTTCGATTCCTTTCCTGCGCGTTAATCGTCGCCGCCGGATTGGCACTACGCGGAGCCGCGCGCGCCGGGGCGCCTGCTCCTCCCCCAGAAACTCCCCAACAGCAATGGTTTCGCGACGCCAAGTTCGGCATGTTCATCCACTGGGGCGTCTACAGCGTGCTCGGGGACGGCGAATGGGTGATGAACAACCGCCAGATCTCCGTCGCCGAATACGAGAAGCTGCCGGCACAGTTCAATCCCACGGAGTTCGACGCCGCCCAGTGGGTGGCGCTGGCGAAGGCTGCGGGCGTCCGGTACATCACCATCACCAGCAAGCACCACGATGGCTTTGCCATGTTCGCGACCAAGCAGTCCGACTGGAACATCGTCGACCGCACCCCTTACAAAAAGGATCCAATCAGAATGCTGGCACAACCCGGATTATTACCCGCTGGGCAGAACCGGTCACACGACAGGCCGGCCAGCAGGAGGCGATTGGTACAAATATCTCGATTACATGGATGCGCAGCTCGCGGAATTGCTCACCAACTACGGTCCCATCGGCGGCATCTGGTTCGACGGCTGGTGGGACAAGCCGAAAGCGGACTGGCGTCTGGAGAAAACCTACGCGCTGATTCACCGCCTCCAACCCACCGCGCTCATAGGAAGCAATCACCATCAGAAGCCCTTCCCGGGCGAGGATTTCCAGATGTTCGAGAAGGATCTGCCGGGACACAGCACGCAGGAGTTCAACAAGGAATCGGAAATCGGCGCGCTGCCGCTCGAGACCTGCGATACGATCAACAAT
>JAIQGB010000399.1 GCA_020072905.1 Terriglobia bacterium
GCAAGAAGAACTGCGCGGAAACGAGAGGAAGGCATGGCGGTCATCCTTGGTCAGAAATTTCGATGGCGAGGGCTCCGAATCGCAGCGAAGGGCTCGGCGGTTGCGCCCGCCGGGCGTCGCGATCACTCCTCCGGCGCGAAGACGAGGAAATATTGGTACTTGAGAAAATCGAATTCCTTCTCGAAGTGGAACCCGGCCGCTTCGATCTCCTTGATGGAGTCTTTCTTGTCAATTTTCATTTCCAGCGGCGGACCGAGGGGCAGCTTGCGCTTCTGGAAATCCACATTCACGAGTCGCCCGCCCGGACGCAGGGCGCGATAGAGCTTGGGATAGTATTTGTCACGGTCCTGAATATGATGGAGCACGTCGCAGATGAAGATGAGGTCCACCGATTGCGACCCAAGTTTCGGATCGTTGGGATCGGCCAGGATGGTTTGGATGTTGTCGAGCTTTTCTTCTTGGGCACGCCGCTCGATGTAGTCGAGCATCTTCCGATCGATATCGACGGCGTAGACTTTTCCGGAGGGGCCCACCTCCCGCGCCAGTCGCACGGTGAAATATCCCGAGCCGGCGCCCAGGTCGGCGACCTCATCGCCCGTGTGCAAGCCCAGGTTCTCGATCACCAAGTCGGGCTGCTGCCAGGCATCGCGCCCGGGATCTTCCAACGCCTTGATGTACTCACCGGTCGATTCCGGCGGATGGTGCTGCTGCGTGGCCGTCTGCGCAACCAGGATCGGCCCGGCGGCGACGAGCGAGAGGAGCGTGCATGAAAGCAGGATTCGACGAAGCATGAGACCTCCAGCAGGATTGTGCGGTTTCCGACAGTCCGACGGAGTTAACGCGCTGTGATCCACTTTTTCAAGACACCGTCGAGGTCGGAATCGATCGGCACCACTATTGCCTCGAAGGCCTGCGGAGCCCCCGCGTCGCGGTAGGCCGAGCGGACAGGCCCATAGACCTCCGCCGCCGCTTCGCGTGTCAGCTTGCGCACCAGCGCGTCCATGGGATTCGCCACCAACAGCGGGCGCGGGGCAAGACTCCCAAGCACGTCCGGCAGGTCAAAATCCCGCAAGGCCCCGGGCAGCAACAAGCTGGCGGGCTGCGCGTAGAGCTCAGCGCTCGCGATCTCACCATAGGACGCGGGAATGCCCACGACGGCCGCCCAGGAAATCCGCGAATCGAGCGACGCGGCGAACAGGCCAACCGTCCCCGCCCAATCTCGTCCCACGATTCCGATGCGCGTGCCATCCACGTCGGGGCGCGCGCGCAGGTAGCGCACCACCTGCAGCGCGTCCTCGACGCGCAGGCCCAGCAGCGGCCGGCCGAGGAAGAACGACGCATAGGTAAAATCCGCGTCCATGCCGTCGCGCGGATCGAAGTAAGTGACGCCTTCCTCCCGAACGTTGCGCGGCGACATCGTCTCGCCAAAGCCGCGCACGTCCGCCACGGCCACGCGGCGGCCCGAGCGGGCAAGCGTCTCGAAGAGTGCGACGCTGTCGCCGTCGCCGCTGCGGTCGCGCAAGTAGACCACCGCGGGGAGTTTGCCGCCCTGTCCGCTGGGGGAGATGATCCGAACCGGCACCGTGATGCCCGGTGCGGTTTCGAGCAGCAGCTTTTCAATCGTCAGCCCGGCGACCGCGGAATCGCCCACCTTCCTTGCCCGGGGCTCCATGGGGGCTGCGGGCAAAGCCAGCCTCTTCCGGAGCTTCCCTGCCAGGCCGGTGCGGGAAGCAGGATTCTGGCGCGCGCCGTGCAGCTTGGCGAGCAAGCGTTCCGCTTCCGCGCGGTTGAAGTCCGCGACGCGTTTGCCCCCCAGCGAAGTCACGACCTGCCCCGTCGCGGTGCATTCGAGCGCGCGGTCGGGCTCGGTGGTGATGGCAGGTTCGTGAACTTCACCTTCCGAACCCTTCAGCCAGCGGTCGAACCAAGCGGTGGTGGCTTCGCGCAACGGCTGGCTGTACATGTGCCGGTGGTCGAACTCCACCATTTTTACCCGCTCCGGAATTCCCAGCCTCGTGTAGAACGCCGCGACTTCCTTATAGGTCTCCCGCGTCCCCTCGATGGGGAAAAAATCCTGCGTCGCCGCGCCGATCAGGACCGGCCGCGGAGCGATCATGGCGATGAATTCGGGGTGATCGATTCCGGCGGCAAGCAGTCCCTGCACGTCCTGCTCCGGATCCGACTCGGCATCGTTGCTGCGCTTCTCGATTTTTTTCGGGATCGAGGTAATGAAGGTGACGATGGAAGCGACCTTGACTCGCGGATCGAGCATGGCAATGTACGTGGTGAGCGTGCCGCCGCCGGAACTACCGGTGATGCCGATGCGTGACGAATCCACTTCCTTCAGGCTGGTCAGGTAGTCGAGCGCCCGCATGCCGTCCCAGATGAAGTAGCGCGCCAAGTTCTGGCCGAGCAGGTATTCCTGGATTCCCTCCATGCCGTGCTGGTTGAACTCGAAGCTGCGGCGGGAGTTTAGAAAGTCCCAGTACTCAACGCGTTCCCCTTGCCCGACCGGGTCCCAGGTGAGCACGACGTAACCCCGCTGGGCGAGGCCGATGAAAAGGTGCTGATACACCTCGTAAGCCTTGCCGTTCTGCGAGTGGCCAATGGGCAAAAGCACGGCGGGAAACGGCGGCTTCCCCTCGGTAGGTACATAGAGGTTGGCGGTGACGTAGAACTCCGGGAGGCTCTCGAAGATAACCTTGCGCACGACGTATCCGGAGCGAGCCAATTCGCCCACCACGCGGGCGTTGAGCGGCGAGCGCTTCGCCGGCAGGCCCCCGATCAGCGCCAGGAACGCCTTGCGATTTTCCTCCTGCCACCGTGAAAGGTCGGCGGTTGACCGGATGGAGTCCAACCGGGCGCGACATTTCTCCGCCATCGCCCCAGCCTGGGCGTTCAGATAATCGGCGAGCATTTCTGCGTTCTCGCCTCCCGAGCTTTTGAGGACTCGCAGATCGTCAGCTTGCAAGCGGGTTTGCGCGAAGGAGGTTGTCCGCGGCACTGCGCAGCATAAGGGCAGCAACAAAATCAGAGCCGGAACGCATGATCTTCCGCCGGTGGCTACTCGGGCCGGACGCAGCGTCAAGGGACGAAGTGAATGCGGAGTGACGTTGGGCATGCGCGGCATTGTAACCCAACAACGCCGCCCGTGGTGGAACAAGCCTGCTTGTCCTTCCTGTCCCCCACATTCCGTAGCTAACGCGCAGAAACCTCCTGGGCTTCCGAAAGACGCGCCAGCGAGGATCTGTCTCCGGAAGCATCCGTCCCTCACCTCCCCTCTTCTGCCCCGCGGCGGAATCCTCCCGGCCGTGCTTGGGGATGGGCGCCGCGTGCGTTAGAATAGTGCGCGAGCCGGAATCGATGAAGGAGATGAAGAATCGTCTGGTACGATGCCGGGGATTAGCTTGCGGCGCGCTCGCGCTGCTGGTTCTGGCCAGTGCCTGCAGCCGCCAGAAACCGGCGCCACAGACGCGCGATGCGAACGTCCTATTCATAACTCTGGATACGACCCGCGCCGATCATCTGAGCTGCTACGCTGCCGAATCCGCGGCCGCGCTCGAAGGTTCGCGAACGGCGGCAAGCGCCCCGAGCCGAGCGACAAACGGGCGGTATGCGAAGACGTCGCATCTGGATGCGCTGGCCGCCCGCGGCGTCCGCTTCGCGCACGCCACCGCGCAGGTCCCGCTCACGCTCCCCTCCCACGCCTGCATGTTCACGGGAACGTACCCCGAAGTCCACCAATTGCGCGACATGGGGGGATTCACGCTCGACCCCAAGCACCTGACGCTCGCCCACATGGCTCGCAACGCCGGCTTCACCACCGCGGCCTTTGTAGGCTCGAAGGC
>JAIQGB010000021.1 GCA_020072905.1 Terriglobia bacterium
CAAAGGTGAAGCCCTTTGCACATTAGGGAAAAAGTACGGCGGACCCTCGGGTTCAAAGGACATTCCCTGAGTGTATCCTGTTGAGAAAGATAAGGATGTTCTCCACCTCGCGGCTACAAACGGGCCGTAGATTGGGCACGCACGTGCACTTAGCAAGTCGGCACCCTGTGAACTAGTCAGGGTTGCGTCGGAGCGGCGGACCGTCCACCTCATGCGAGGTTCAGAGGGCGAGTCGCAAGTGGCCGATTGGAACTCGGGGGTTCGGACCGGGAGGGGACATGAAGACGAAGTTGGCAGTTCTTACGGGAGTGATGCTGCTTTTCCTGTCAAGCCAAGCGTGGGCGACGTGCGACGGCACGCTTTATCAGCTGTCGAATAACAACCTTGGGCTGACAGGGATCACTGTCGATATTTGCGTTGAGCAAAGCGGTCCAGACATCACGTTGACCGTCTCAGACGTAGAAGGCGCTGATACAGAGGGCGGCGTCGCCTTTGTCAGCAGAGTCGCCTGGAACAATGGGGCTAGTCTTGATCCGCCTACGCAAGGCGATTGGTCCGCGGGTGCTGACGTATGCAGCGGATTCGACGGCTTTGGCAGCTTCTCGGGCTGCACCAACACCAATTCGAACGGGAATATACCGGTGGTTTTGACTTTGAGTGGCGATACCGCCCCAGACCAGTTTGCGGTGCACGTCGGGTTTAATGTTAACCCCAACTGCACAGGATTTTTTTCAAACAGGGAAACCTCAAGCGCGCTGGGCAGCCCGGCGCCCGCTTGCGGTGGGACGGACGTTCCCGAGCCCGCAACGTTGACGTTGCTGGGGACGGGTCTCCTTGGCCTTGCAGGTCTGGTCCGTAAGAAGCTGGGCAAGAAGGCCTAGCCGGGAATGGCCCGAACCGCCTGTACCCCGAGGACCTCCGGAGCCTGTACGATCAAACCCCGTGGCATTTCTTGCCGCGGGGTTTTTCTTTTTGCAGGGCTTCATAGAGGGGACCGTGCGGGTTCTCTGCCCATCAAAAACCGTTTCACAGTTCCCTCCTCGCCTTGAACCCTTTCTTCTCTTCGCGATTCTGATAAGCTATTCGACGGCGCACTTTGGGTCCGCCGAGTTGGGGGAACTTGGTCATCGCGATGGGTTTCTTCACTGAATCCGCAGCTCACCGCCGGCGTCGGCACGACAACTCAGGGACTTTACAGGGGGTACGATGAAGAACGTCCTTCGTCTGCTTTTCGCACTCGTGCTGGGGACGACTCTGAGCTGCTCCAGAGATCTCATGAGCCGCCGGCAGGAGTATTTTGACAGTGGGAAACGCTACTTCCAGGAGCAGAAGTACCGAGAAGCGGCGATCCAATTCCAGAATGCTCTGCAGGCCGACCCGCGGTACGCCGAGGCGCACTATCAATTGGCTCAATGCTACGTGAAGCTGGAAATCTGGGGGGGAGCCTATGCCGAGCTCTCCCGCGTTGTTGACCTCCAGCCAAATAACGTGAAGGCGAGGCTGGATTTGGGAAATCTTCTCTTTTCGGGAAAGGAGTTCAAGCGGGCCCAGGAGCAGGCACAGACCGTCCTCAAACAGGAACCTGACAATGCGGATGCGCATAGCCTTTTGGCCAAGACCAACTCGGCATTAGGTGACTCGAAGTCTGCACTCGAGGAGATGGACAAGGTTTTGAAGCTCGCTCCCGACCAATCACAGACGTATCTGAATCTGGCCCTGATCCAGGCGGGCGCCAGACAATCCCCGGCGGCGGAGCAGAGCTTCAAGAAGGCTGTGCAGTTGGGTCCCCAGTCCGTCCCAACGCTTGTCGCGTTCGCGAACTTCTATCAGCAGGCGAGCCGCTGGTTGGACGCCGAAAAACTCCTCCGCCAAGCCATCGCGCTGGAGCCCAAGAACCGGCATGTACGGGTCCAGTTGGCCCAGCTTTTCCTGGCACAGAATCAGAAGGCCCAGGCGGAACAAGTCGTGATCGAGGCGAAGAAAGCCTTGGGCGACACCCCGGAAGGCTATCGGGTGCTGGGAGACTTCTACTTCAATTCCGGCGACACGGACAAAGCCTTCGCAGAGTACGAGTCCCTCTTTCGTGAGCACCCCCAAGACCTGCGGGTGAAGAAGAACTACGTTCAGCTTCTCATCCTGCGGGGCCGCCTTGATGAGGCGAGCAGGTTGAACGACGAGATCCTCAAGGCCAATGCCAAGGATGTGGATGGGCTGATCTGTCGGGGGCAGATCCTGAACCGTCAGCAGCGTTTCGGTGATGCCATCCCGGTGTTCGAAGCAGCTTTGAAAATCGAACCCGATAATGCGACAGGGCGCTACCATCTGGGTGTAGCGCTCAATCAAGTCGGCAACGTGGGGCAGGCAGAAAGCGAATGGCGCGAAGCGGTGCGGCTCCGCCCCAGTATGCTTGTGGCCCAGCAGGCGCTGGCGGAGTTGTCCATGCGCAACGGCGATGCCGAGCAGCTCGGCAAGAGCGCCGAGGAGTTGATTGCCGCGGACCCGTCTTCGCCCCGCGGCTACATCTTTCGTGCCTCCGCGCGATTCTCAGCGAAGGACTTTGCCGGGGCCGAGGCGGATTTGAAAAAGGCCCTCGAGGTGGCGCCCCGAAACCCCACCGCCTATTGCCGCTTGGGAGACCTGCGCGCCAATCAGGGGCGGTACGCCGAAGCGGAAAAATACTATGAGCAAGCGCTGGAGCGAGATGCCAATTATGGGGAAGCTCTCCAAGGTTGGGTGGGCATCCTTTTGCGCGAAAAGGAGTTTGCCAAAGCTCTCGCTCGCGTCAATGCGCAAATCGGCAGAGCTCCGAGCAATAGTACCTATTATTTGCTTTTGGGAGTCATCCATATTGGTATGCAGAATATGGAGAAGGCGGAAGCCGCACTTCAGAATGCCGTGTCGCTGAACAAGAACAACATCGATGCCGTGGCATTACTCGGGCAGGTCCAGGCAGCGCGCGGATCAATGGACAGGGCAATCGCGGGCTACGAGCGATCGCTTCAGGAAAACCCGGGCAACGTCGCGATCTACGTGTTGCTGGGAGGGCTTGAGGAGGGACGTGGGAACTGGCAAAAAGCCCAGAGCCTGTATCTGAAGGCACTCCAAGTCGAACCCGATTATCCCTTGGCAGCCAACAATTTGGCTCATTTGTTGTTGGAGCACGGCGGCAACGTGGACGTGGCCCTCAGTTATGCGCAGGTGGCAAGGCGCGGGATGGCCGACTCACCGAACGCCGCTGACACACTGGGCTGGGCCTACTACAAGAAGGGGACTTATGGCCTCGCCATCGGTTTGTTGGAGGAGGCGGTAAAGAAGGCCCCGCAAAATGCCGTGTACCACTTCCACTTGGGACTCGCCTATCAAGGGTCTCGCAGCAGAGCGCAAGCCAAGGAGCATCTCGATCGTGCGCTCCAGCTCAATCCGAAGATCCCGCAGGCTGACGATATCCGCAAAGCACTCGCAGAACTGGCAGGAGGATAAGCCTTCCTCGGCCCCCTGAGGCTGTTCCCACAATCTCCGGAGTGCCCTCCTCGGCCTCCCCATCGAGCTCCAATTCAGTTGAGGGGGAGCCGTGCGCCAACCTCCGGCTCGGCCTGAATCCTGGTGCTGCGCGACGGAAGGCCTGCCTGGCGGATCTTGTAGAGCAACGCGCGATAGCTGATCTTCAGCTTCCGGGCTGCCTGCTTGCGGTTCCAATGGTTGGCTTGCAGCACCTGGAGGATGACCTTTCGCTCCAGATCCAACACCGCTTGGCGAGTCAACTCCTTGAGGGGAACCGTGTCGCCCTGCATGACCCGAGGATTGAAGTGCACCTGCGCGTGATTGGTCAGGTCCGCCGTGATGGCTTCCTCGGTTCCCAAAATGACGTACCGTTTGACAAGGTTCTCGAGTTCGCGAATGTTCCCCGGCCAGTCATAGCGCTGCAACAGCTCCATGACTTGGGAGGACAAGGGCGGAGCTGAGAGATTGTACGCCGCACGGTAAGAGTCCAGAAAATAGCTAATCAGCGCGGGCATGTCGCCCCGCCGTTCGCGGAGCGGAGGGACGCGGATGTTCAGGACGTTTATGCGGTAGTAGAGATCCTGTCGGAAGGTCCCCGCGTCAATCTCTTGTTCCAGCTGGCGGTTGGTGGCGCAGACCACGCGCACCTCGACTCGGCGGTCTTCCTGGGCGCCGATGCGGCAAAACTGGCCGTCCTGGAGGAGTTGCAGCAGCTTGGCCTGCAGCGCCGGCTCGAGTTCAGAGATCTCGTCCAGAAACAGTGTGCCACGGTTCGCCAGTTCCACTCGCCCCGGCTTGGAGCCGTATGCGCCAGTGAAGGCCCCCTTCTCGTAACCGAACAGTTCACTTTCCAGCAAGGTCCCCGGAATGGCCGGGCAGTTGACCTTGACGAACGGGCCCTCCTGCCACGGAGAGAGTTTGTGGATCAGCTTGGCGAGGATTTCCTTGCCGGTCCCGCTCTCTCCCTGGATTAGGACCGGCACATTCATTGCGGACAGCTTCTCCACCCTCTGTTGGAGGGCCCGCATGACCTCGGAGTGGCCGAAAATTACGTCCTCAGGGGGAAGAGCCCCGATCGGCACAAGCAAAGATGAAGCGACTGCGCCCGCAGTGGACATTATTCCCCCCGTTTTCCTTGATCTGAAGGCATCAGTTACGTCTCTTGCATATAAGATGCCAAAAGTTTACCTATTGCAACTTTTTAGAAACCGACGCAGATACTCGTGGCCGTACCATAAGTTGTTTATTATGAGAACGATACTCGAAACTATCGGAGCCCACGGTTTCCATAGGATGAGCTTTGTTCAAGTATTTTCCACGAAGTGGAAAACATTTGCATATTTGGGACATATGTTTCTCTTTTGAGGCCCCGTTTGTCAGCCGATTCTCCGACCATTCTGGAATCCCTTTCGGCAGCATCACGCCGACACTTAGACGGTCTTTACGCATAGGCTCCGTTATTCCCCCAACCCATATTGGCGAATCTTGTAAAGCAGGGCCTTGTAACTGATGTTGAGGAGCACGGCAGCTTTCTTTCGATTCCAGTTGGTCTGCTCGAGAGCACGGCTGATGGCTTGTATCTCCGCCTCGTCTTTCAAGCTGCGCACGAGCGACTTCAGTCCGCCGGGGCGCTCGGCGGTGACCTCGGGCTTGCTTTCCGCCGGAAGCGTGCCGCTGTCTTCCCTGTTTTCAAGTTCGCCCAGGGCGAGCGCTTCATCGCCCAGGATCAGAAAACGCTTCACGAAGTTTTCGAGTTCGCGCAGGTTCCCCGGCCACGGATGCTTGACGCACGCTTCGAGCAGCCGAGGCGAGAGGGGCAGCGGCGTGCGAGCGTACCGCGCGGCAAAGCGGGCCATGAAATGGCGGAGCATCACGGGGATTTCTTCCCGCCGTTCCCGCAGGGGCGGGAGCAGGAGGCTGACGGCATTCAGTCGGTAGTAGAGGTCTTGCCGGAGCTTTTTCGTGGCGATGGCCTGCTGGACATCCACGTTCGTCGCGGCGAGGATGCGCACATCCACTCGCACCACCGACCGGCTGCCCAGCCGGGAGAACTGCTGGTCCTGGAGGACGTGCAGGAGCTTGGCTTGCATGCCGACGGGCATCTCGCCGATTTCATCCAGCAGGATCGTGCCCTTGTCGCACAGTTCGAATTTTCCGGGTTTGGGGCGCATGGCGCCGGTAAAGGCGCCGGCCTCGTAACCAAACAGCTCACTTTCCAGGAGTTCGGTCGGGAGCGCCGCACAATTGACTTTCAGGAACGTCTTATTGGCGCGCGGTGAGAGCTTGTGGATCAAGCGCGCCAGAATTTCCTTGCCCGTCCCGCTCTCCCCGAGCAGCAGGACGGGGACATCGACGTTGGCGACCTGTGCCACCTGGGATCGGATGCGACGCATCTCTGGACTGGCGGCGATAAAGAACAGGTCGTTGCCGAGGTCCTCCGCCTCCTCGTGACCCAGCCCCAGTTCTGTGAGGGCCGACTGAGGATCGAGATATTGCTTCAGCATCGAATCGAGCTGGGATTTCTGAAAAGGCTTGGTCAGGTAATCTGTCGCGCCGTGGCGGCCGGCTTCCACCACCTTGCGGGGATCGCTGACGCAGGAGAGCATGATGACCTTCACGCCGGGACGGATCCTGCGGAGTTGAACGAGCGTCCCCAAGCCGTCCATCTCTGGCATCAGGAGGTCGAGGAGCACCAGGTCCGGCACCGGCTCCTTTTCGAGACGGTTTAGAGCCTCGCGTCCGCTGGCTGCCGTCTCAACTTTGTAGTCCTCGACCTCGAGCAGCGTGCGCATGTAGCGGAGCACGCTGGGCTCGTCGTCCACGACCAGGATGGTCGCTGGTGAACCCACGGATTCAGGGCTCCTAACCTTCATTTTTCCGGGAAGGCGGCTCGAGGAGAAGCAAGAAGGAAACCCTGCTCCCCGATCCCGGCTCGCTTTCCACCCAGATTTTTCCGCCGTGCGCCTGCACCAGCCGGCGGGCGATGGCCAGCCCCAAGCCGGTGCCTTCCGACGACTCCGAGGCGCCTGGAACTCGGAAGAAGTCGTGAAAGATCTCCTGATGATACTCCGGCTCAATCCCCGGGCCCGTGTCGGCGACTGTGACCTTGACGGAGTTGGGCTCGCCGGAGGTCAGTTTCCGCTGCTCGATGGGGCCACGAAAGTCGTGGCCTCTACGCCGATCCCAGAAGTGCCGTTCCGCGGAGAGCCAGACTGAGCCGCCCTCGGGCGTGAAATTCAAGGAGTTGTCCAACAGGTTGGAGACGACCTCTTCGATTTTGAAGGGATCAAACTTGAAGAGCTCCAGCTTGGACCCCGCCGTCAAGTACAGTGCAACTCCCTTCTTCTGGAACCTCGGCAACCACAGCTCATAGACCTCTGCCAGACAGGTGTTGAGATCTCCCAGTTCGGCCTTGATGGTCACGCTGCCGGTTTCGAGCGCGCTGTAGGTCAGGAAGTCTTGGATGAACCGATGCAGCCTCAGGCAGTTTTCCTGGGCCTCTTCGAGAATCTGGAGTTGCCGTTCGACCAGTGTTCCGGCCTTTTGGCTCAGCAACAGTTCGATGTACCCGGAGATGATGGCGAGAGGAGTCTTCAGGCGGTGCGCCGCCGTGGCCAGGGCGATGGTCCGTCGCTGGGCCTCCTCCTGGAGTCGGATATTCTCCTGGCGCAGTTCCTTATAGGGACGGCGCCGATCGGCGAGCGGGAGATGGGGCGTCTCGCCCCGGGGTGGAACGCGTTTGCCCGCGTCCGCGGGTTTGGCGGGCGATTCAGGGATTGGGGGGCGGTCGGGGTCATGATTGTTCGACATTGTCTGGCCTTTGTTTTTCGCCAACCTGCCGGGAGAGGATGCAGTGCCGTCCTGACAGGCCTGCCTTGATTCTCAGGAGGCGTGAAGACTTCTCGCATTGTGAACATTGATCGCCACGGCTGCAGACCGATGGACTTTTACGCGGAAACCGATTATACTTGCGAGAAATAGGGGTGTCAAGGTGGAAACCGCAAGATTTTGTCTCTATAGGCGAAAAAACTTGCGCTTCTTGGCAGTATTCTAGTATGCTACTGGGATAGCCTCGATGGAGAGGCATCAGAATGCTGCCAGGTCATTGAAAATAAAAGCGAAACTTCATGTGATGGAAATCGAAACATAATCGGTCTTTGGTAGCTGGAGTGCTATCTATCATGCGTTTGCGAGGACCATCTCGGGTGTCCAACCTGAAGCAGACTTCGGATAGGCGCCGCTGGGAAAGATTGCCTCTAGCAATTCCTGTGTTTGCCCGCGGAGTGGATGACAAGGGAAAGGACTTCCTGGACTTTACCACAGTGCTGGAAGTCAGCGCCGGGGGTGCCGTCCTGGCCACGCGCCGAAGCCTCCCACGGTCATCCCGCTTGACTTTGGAGATTCCTTCTGCGCCCCTCAACGAGCGAGCCGCCGGCCGGTCTTCGGTGCGCACCCTGCGCGCGAAGATCGTTCGGGTGACCAGTTCGGACCGCTGCCAACTTGCCGCGGTGGAATTCATCCGTCCCCTTAAGTCGCTCCCAGTGGGCAGGGCCTGAGAGCCACGTCGGGTCGCTTCCACTGCGACTCGAATTCTTTCCCCACCCAATTCCCAATCACGTGGCATGCGCGCACGCCGGAGACCTGTGCGATCAGGATCCCTCCGTCCCCCAGACCGCAGACCCTCTCGTTTGGTTGCACCTGGGTCGGCTCGAGCATCTTGAAGGTGGCGGGGACGGCAATCGGAAGATAGACCTTGAGACTGCGATTCTTGCGCTCCCGGTTGGTTGTGGCAGCCGACGCTGGTGCGGTGACTGGCGGCGCTGGAGCGGAGAGAAAGGACAACTGCCAACGCACGGCGCTCCGGAGGGGAACCCCCGCCCTGGCCTTCGGGACTCGATGGTGTGATGAAAAGGGGGCGCGGCGGATGCCCGCGAAGGTGAGGGCTTGACCCTCGCTCAGCTTGGACAGACCCAAGGATAGAGGGAACTGCCATCCGCGCCTACAACTTCGGACGATTGTAGTTCCGGATGGCCATGGGCATCAGCTTACCGCTCAGAACCTTTAAGGACTGGTCGTAATGGACCGAATACTTGCCGGCGTCCTTAACGCTTCCGGCCACCAAGGATCCCCAGAAAGCGCCGCCCGCGCCGCTCCCGGCGAACGTCGCTCCACCCAGGGCGGTGATCACCGCCGCCACATTCGCCTGTCCAGTAAACGTCACGGAGTCATCACTTGAATCATTACTGCCTTCGTTGTAGACGTTAATGACCAGCGCGGACGGCGTCGAGGTGGGCGGCATTCCGCCATTGGAGATCCCCTGGCCGCCGACGTTGAGCTCCTGATAGATATTGAACACAACGAACCCGTGGTCGGTGTACCCGCTCGGTGGGCAGGATGACGGCTGATTGGCGACGTTCAAAACGTACATGGTTCCCTGCGTGTCGAGGTCTTGGATGTCGTAATAAATGGCCGTGTCCGGAGTAGAGCCTCCCGTCAGGCACACGTTGGCGTTGGTACCGGCTGAGATGGCGGGGAGGCGGAACGGGTCGTCGCTGGTTCCCGCGCCCAGTAAGTTCGAACTGGTTCCGGATTCGGTCCAGGTTACGGGCGTGGAAAGTCCGATCTCCTGCCAGGTAACAGCGGAGAATATCCCCGACTCCCTCCATGTCACGCCGGCGTCTGATCCAGTCTCTTGCCAAGTTACTTTATTGTCTACGACTGTGCCGCCGCTGGTGGTCGGCCAAGTCGGGGCGCTGCCGCCGCTTCTCTTGCTACCCGTTGAGGCTATGCAGATATAAGTGTGGCCGTTGCCTGCTACGCTGGGTTTAACGATGGCTCCGATGTCATACGCCGTATTAGGGGCCCATACGTTGTAATTGTTATCGGTAACCGTGGCTCCGCTGGCCGTGGGCCAACTTGCGGGCGGGGTTGCGCCACTTTTCCCAGCAGTGGTCACGGTATAGAGGTGCCCGCCTACGCCGATAAGCGCATTGAGTGCGTAGGATGTGTTCGCCGCCCACACGGCCGGACTGGGGTCATTGATCGTTGCCCCACTCCCAGTGGGGAATGCGGGCTGAGTCGGGCCGCTCGTCCCGGCTGATATGGCCTTATAAACATGTCCATTATCTGGAGACGGTTTGACGATAGTGCCGAGCGAGTAGGCATGGCTGGAAAGCCAGGATGCCCCAGTCAATGCGTCGGTGACTGTCCCGCCACTGGATGTGGGCCAGGTAGGTGCTGTTGTACCGCTGGTTCCGGCAGCCGTCGCGGTGTAGGCATGCCCGTTACCTGGGGAGATGATCGTGCCTATGGGATAGCCCGTCGTTGGAGACCAGCCGGCGTAGGTCATAAGATAATCGGTTGTTGTCCCACCGGTTTTCACCTCGTAGTACCACACCCCAGACGACAGCTTCGTCCAGGAGTAGTCGCCATTGCCCAGGTTGCTGGGGGTTGGTGGCACGGGGCTGGCGCTCGGGTTCTTGCTACAGGAGGTGCCGCCTCCGCCGTACCAAGTGCACGCCGGAAAGGTGGGCATGGGGGGCTCGGGGATGGCGGGGACGGGCTGCACCGTGCCGGTCACCCCGGACACAGAGCCCGTCACGCCGCTCGAGGAACTCGAGCAGGCCCACAGCGCGCTGTAGGCAGGTGGATCCGCGCCGTAACTCACGTCGCCGTTCACCGTATAGGCCCCGCCGTTGAGGGTGACACTGCCACCTGATCCGACGCCCGCGCCGCTGGCGTAGGCATTCGCACTGACCCCGGAAGCATCAACACAGCCACCGCTGGATGCGCTGTAACCCCCGTTCGCCGAGTTGTAGCTGTCCGTGCATACTGTGCCCTGGAGCGTGATATCGCACATCCCGTAGAGCGCGTTGGCAAAGTAGGGCAAATAAACCGGGGCAAGAGTCGCTTCCTGGACGCTGGTGGGTTTGGCGATTCCGGCGCCCAGATTGGAGTTCCAAGTCCCCGTCGAGGTCACCAACCAAACTTCGAACGGTTTGCGGTTGATGGTGGGATAAAACGCGTCGTTGACGGTGTAATACTCTTCCAGGGTTGCGGAGACGGTGAACTGGCCCGAATTGGTCGAGCTGCCCAGTGGGTTGAGGCCGACGTTATAGAAGTTGCTGGCAAAGGCGGTCGGAATCGTTTCGCCGGCGGCGTTGTTGAAGTTCGTCGGATAATTGCCGTTGAACGTGCCGCTGGAATTGACGGCGAGGGTGACCGGTCGGTTGCTGGAAGCACAGTTGGCGATACAGGTCACGGCGCGCGTGGTGCCATTGTACAGAACCACGGGGGTCGCGGAATACGGGCTCACCTGATAGGTCGTGTCGGGACTCGACGGATTGACCGCCTGGTACTGGTCACTATTGAAGAAATTGAGGGCTTTCTGCAGCCCGGCCTTGGCGACGTAGTCGGCCTGGGTGGAGATCCGGTAGTTGTAGCTGGCGAAGGTTTCCGACCGCGCGCTGAAGACGATTGACGCCGCCAGAACGGAGAGGACCAGGATGGCAAGCATCACCAGGATGAGCGCCACTCCCTTCGGGGCGTACCCGGTTCTTTCCCGCAATGCCACTTTCATTTCCGTCCTCCCGTCTAGTCAGGTATGGGCAGGGTGTGCCCGGCGGTGTCCGTGGGCTGGAAGGGCAAATCCGGCGATCCGCCGAGGAGAGTTATTCCCCAGGCATAGTTGATATTGGTCGGTACGATGTGCGAGCGCATGCGGATCGTGCGGAATTCGTTCACCTCGGGGTCCTTGTCCACGGTCTGCATGGTGATGTCCAGATCGACGGACCGCACATAGGTCGTGAAACCGTAGGTCAGGTTGCCGAAGGTATCGTAGTTGAGCCGGAAGATGGGCTTCTGATCGGGATTGAGAAAAACCCCGGAGCCGTCAGGGTAAGCCAGAATGTTGTCCGCAAGCGGAGAAAAAGTGTCACCGGTGGCGCTCTTGCTCGCAGGGATGTTGGGGTTCATGATCGGCGTGATGAACCGGGATAGCTGCAGGAGATGACAGTTCTGCGGTCCCGACCCGGTCGTGCATTTGAGTGAGGAAGTTCTCGGCGGAATTTCCTCGGCCAGTTTATACTCACCGTAGCGCAGCGTTCCGTTGCCTTCGATGTCTCCAAAATACTGTATAAGGTTGACGTTCACAGCCTGGCCTGTTCCTACGGCAGCGGCGCCGTAAAGGATCCCGTTGGGGAAGGGCAGCGAGCGGGTGAACACGGGCTGGTTGGCGGCGTGGGCGAGCGTAATGATGGCAGGAAAGGTGGTCGCCGTAATCGCGTGTGTGCTATCGCCCTTGACTTCCACCACTTCGCGGTTGGCGTCCGTGGCGCTGGAGCCGATCTCGACAAGGTTGCCATAGAAGATCCCCGCGGTGCTACTCACGGGGATATCCACGATGCCGCCGGTGTTGGCGGCCGCCCCAGTCAGATGCGGATACGCGGAGAGGTTGGGGTTATGCCCGGCCTGCTGGAGTTCCTGGGTCATCAACTCCAGGGCGCTGCGCGCGCCCTGATTGCGCTCTGCCAGGAGCTGGTCGCCCCGGTAGCGCTGCTGGTTGAAGCGCAGGAACTGGAAGACGGCGGACATGAGGATGGTGATGATGATCACGCTGACCAACACTTCCACTAGCGAGAAACCTTCGGCCGCCGGCGGGTTCGCTGCTACCCGGACGCGGTCCGCCAGGCATGCGGAACGGCTCTGCGAGCCTCGATTTTTCTTCGCCATAAGGTTCTCCTATTCGGAGAGATAAGTCGTCAGCATCGCCGAGGGGGGTGCGGAGCCCGTGTTCACGGCGTTCTTGCTCCAGACGATCACGTCAATACGCTTCAGGCCGGGTGCGCCCGCGCCGGACGCAATCACGTCGGTGATTTGCCACTGCCGCTGGTAGGCGAATGCCCCCACCACCGAACAATCGGCGCCGGTGTACTGGTTTCCGCCGGAATCGAGGAAGTCGATGTAGCCGACGGAAGTGCCTGAGGACGGGCATCCCTCCGAGGAGTCCAGCGTTCCGCCGGTCTTCAAGCCCTGGTTCCAAGCCGTGGCGGTGATTCCCGTGGTGTTGCATCCGGCGTCGGGCGTGGATGCCGTGCAACCGAACCAGTCCAGGTTCATCAAGGTTTCGATCTTGTCCTGGGCGTAGACGGTGACGCGGCTCATCTCCACGCCCTGATTCTTGTTCTGAGCCGTGGCCATGAAGACCACCCCGCCCAGCGAGGTCATTACGAAAAGTGCGAGGAGAATGGCGATCATCGCCTCGATGAGTGAAACACCCTGCTCGCTGCGTTTCATCGTGAATCCCCCATCTACCCGAGATGTGTCACCTGGCCACCCAGGTGCTTGTCGTCGTTGAATAACCCCACACCGAAATCCTTCCGCCCAGCGACACTGTAACCGCGTCGTACAGATCGTTGTCGTTCTTCAGGTAGATAGAATTGTTATCGGTCGGCGTCTTGGAACTGTCAACCGGAAGCCCCCGCGTGTTGAAATAAATATCCGTCGAAGCCGCGGTAAAGCTGGAGGGGATCGTCCCGGGCTTTGCCGTGACCGGGCAGGAGGTCAGAAGGCTATCCCCCTGTGACAGCCCCAAAATCATCTCCGTGAAGGATGAGGAAGTATAGTCCGCGCTCAACCTGTCCATCCTGTAGAGGCCGCTGGAAGCTGAAACGTGCAGCCGGTAAGGGGTGTACTGCGAAGTGGCCCGGAAGCGGGTGACGTTCAACTGCGAGGCGATGGCCGAGGCGTCGGCGTGCAGCTTGTAAGCCTTGACGAAATTGATGGCCGAGGGAAGGGCAAACGCCGCAATGATGCCAATGATAGCGATAACAATCAGTAGCTCCAACATCGTGAAGCCGGAGGCTTTTCTTGACATTCGATTTCTTCCTCCTCCCCTTGGCCACGCGGGCGGATTGGGCTGCCCGAGTACCGTCCCGATTGTCCTGGATGAATCCATTTCTTGACCGGCTCGCAAAGTGCTTGACAGGAAAGACCCTGTCCCTTAGGCGTGATCATAAAACAGTTGGCCATCCAGTTCAAGTCCACTGTCGGCCTGAGAGCAGGTTCCTGCCACTTTCCTACACTCTTTGCTGCAATCGCGTGACCAACTCCAGGAATCCTACTTTCGATAGTAACTATCCTAGTTTCTATAAGATAGTCGACTAAGCGGTCTTACTTTCTCCCCATCCTCAGCCGAATGTGCAAGAAAGTGTTCTTCCGGGGAGACACAATCTGTCAAGGGCCACTTGGCTTCTTGGACGGCGAAAAACGCCGGAAGGCGTCAGGAGGCGCCCTTCCTTGCCAGTCTGGTGCCAGCCTCATGCTATAGTAACCACTTTCCTCTGGCACAGGCGACGAAGTTGTTGGACGGCGGAGGAGGAGCGGGGGTTCGACGGTCGGGTGCAAGTCAACAGAGGGGAGTGGCGGTTCGACGTCTGACCGGAGCGGGGGAATTGCGTCAATGGCATCTTATTTGGTGACGGGCGGCGCGGGTTTCATCGGTTCGACGCTGGTGCGCAGATTGCTTGATCAGGGCGAGCGGGTAAGAGTGGCAGACGACTTCAGTACCGGCCGGCGCGCGAATCTTACCGAGGTGCTCGGCCGCATCGAGTTGCTGGAGGGCGACTTGGCGGACGAGGCGGTGGCGCGAAGGGCTGCGGCGGGCGTGGACTACGTTCTCCACCAGGCAGCGATTCCTTCCGTGCCGCGGTCGATTGAGGATCCGGTCACCAGCAACCGGGCCAACGTCACCGCCACTTTGAACATGCTTGTGGCCGCCCGCGACGCGGGAGCGAAACGCTTCGTGTACGCTAGCTCCTCTTCCGCTTACGGCGACTCGGAGACCCTCCCCAAAGTCGAAACCCAGCCCGACAACCCCATCTCTCCTTACGCACTCACGAAACTCGCGGGAGAAAAGTACGCGGTGATTTTCCACCGTATCTACGGCCTCTCGACGGTTTCGCTGCGCTACTTCAACGTCTTCGGTCCCCGACAGGATCCCAACTCGCCTTATTCGGGAGTAATCTCGCGTTTTATGTCCGCAGCCGTGAAGGGCCGGCGTCCGATCGTCCAAGGCGACGGCGAGCAGTCACGCGACTTTACGTTCGTGGAGAACGTCGTCTCGGCCAACCTGCTCGCCTGCCAGGCCGAGGGTGTTTCGGGGATGGTCTTCAATGTGGGGACCGGCGAGCGCCACACTTTGAACGACCTCTTGGGCGCGCTTTCCACTCTGCTCGGTCGCGACCTCGACCCGGAGTACGTGGCACCGCGGCCGGGCGACGTGCGCCACTCGCTGGCGGATATTGGGCGGGCGCGCCAGCACCTCCGCTACGAGGTCAAAGTCGGCTTCCAGGAGGGGTTGCGCCGAACCGTCGCTTGGTTCCGCGAATCCGCGGAGGGCGACGGCCCCGGGTAGGCAGGACGTTCACTCCTCAGCTCGTGCGGCTCTGGCTGGGCCGCGTTCCCACCAACCATCCACCCGCTGTTTCCTTCAGCCCACGCGGACGGGCAGGCGCAATCGCGCCAGGCACCCTCGTGCCCTGGCGCGGTTTTCCAGGCTAAGCGTTCCGCCGTGCGCCTCGGCGATTTGGCGGCTCAGCACGAGGCCGATGCCGGAGCCTCCCGGCTTGGTGGTAAAGAAGGGAACGAAGAGGTTGGCGGTGCTCGAGACCCCCGGCCCCTCGTCCTCGACCAGCACCTCGACCGAAGACCCGTTCAATTTCCACCGCACGCTCACCCCGCCGTGCGTCTCGAGTGCGGCGTCCACGGCATTACGGACGAGGTTGATTAGCAACTGCTCGAGCTGGTCGCGGTCGGCATGGAGAGTGATGGCCGGGCCCGCTTGGATGTCTACGGGCAGACGCGTTTCCAGGCCCGCCACGCGGCGGATGCAGTCGGCGATGTCGAGGGCTTGCAGTCGCGGCGGCGGAAGCTTGGCCAGGCGGGTGTATCCCTCCAAGAAGCGCGTCAGGGCCTCGGCCCGCGAGGCGACCACGCGCAGGCCACTCTGCATGTCGTCCTGCCAGTCGGCGGGGCGCGGCTCGCGTTCCAGCAGGCTCTCCAGGCTGCCGGCGATGGACTTGATGGGCGCGAGCGAGTTGTTGACCTCGTGCCCCAGCACCCGCACCAGGCGCTGCCAGGTCGAGCGCTCTTCCTCGCGCAGGGCGCGGGTCAGGTCGGAGAGGACCACCAATTGGTGGGGCAGGCCGCCCTCGCGGAAGGTGCTGCGGCGCAGTTCCCAGCGTCCGGCGGCGCCCGGAAGGTTGATCTGCACGGTCTGGATAATCTCGCCGCGCAGGAAGTCCTCGATGCCCAGCTCGCGGGCTGTGGCTCCGAGGAGCCGCTCGGCGGGCTGCGCCAAGAGCCGCTCGCCGGCGCGGTTCAGCAGGCGCAGCCGTTCGCCGCCGTCGAAGGCGAAGATGGCGACGTCGATTTCGCCCATGACTTTCTGGAGCAGCGCTGTAGCCTCAACCGCTCCCAACCGCTGCTCGCGGAGCGCGTCGGCGAGCGCGTTGGCTTCGCGCATGACCTCGCCCAGGGAGTCCGTCCGCCGCCAGCCGCGGGCGCGAAACGAGTAATCACCCTCGCGCAGCGCTTCCAGCAGGTTCGAAAGCGTCTGCAGCGGCCGCACCACTTGCCCTTCCAGGGCCGTGGCAATTCCCAACCAGACGCACCCCACGAGCACCGTGAGCGTCCACTGTAATCTGGCCGAGTAGTCGCCGGTCCAGAGCAGGGTGAGCCCGAGGGCGGTCCCCGGCAGGCCGGCGGCAAGGCCCAGAAGGAGGATGCGGCGCTCGTAAGGAATGCGCGTCATAACCCGTACTTTTGCAGGCGGCGATAGAGCCCGCTGCGGCTCAAGCCCAGGAAGCGGGCCGCCTCGCTGACGTTGCCCTGGAAACGTTGGAGCGCTTTCTGGATGAGGAAGCGTTCCACTTCTTCCAGACCCATTTCCTCCAGGTGCGCCGAAGAGTCGCGGGCGGGGCGCAGGCTGAGGTCACTCGTCAGCACGGCCTCGCCCTGGGCGAGCAGGACCGCGCGCTCGACGACGTGATCGAGTTCGCGCACGTTTCCCGGCCACGAGGAAGCCAGCAGGGCGCGCATCGCGCTTTCATCGAAGCCTTCCACGCGCTTGTTGTATTTCGCGGCGTGCTGATGGAGAAAGTGGCCAGCGAGCAAGGGAATGTCCTCACGCCGGTCGCGCAAGGGCGGAAGGTGGATTTCCACGGTGTTGAGGCGGAAGAGCAGGTCTTCGCGGAAGCGGCCCGCTTGCACTTCTTCCTGGGGACTCGCGTTCGTGGCGGCGAGAAGGCGTACATCGACGCGGCGAGTTTTCGAGGAGCCGACGCGCTCGAACTCGCCCGTCTCGAGCACGCGCAGCAGCCGCGCCTGCTGACCCTTGGGCATGTTGGCGATTTCGTCGAGGAAGAGCGTGCCGCCTTCGGCCAGCTCGAAGCGGCCCACGCGATCGGCTTTGGCATCGGTGAACGCGCCCTTGACGTGGCCGAAGAGCTCGCTTTCGAGTACGCCTTCGGCGAGCCCGCCCATATTGACGGTGACCATGGGCTTCGCGGCGCGCGTCGAAAGCGCGTGCAGGGTTCGCGCTACGACTTCCTTGCCCGTGCCGTGCTCGCCGGTGATGAGGACGTTGGCGTCCGATGGCCCGACGCGCGCCAGGAGCTCGATCACCGGCCGCATGGCCGGCGATTCGGCAATCAGCGTGGGCAGACCCTCGGCGCGCAGCAGGCGGTTTTCGGCTTCCAGGCGCGCCCCGCGGCGCAGCGCGCGGCTCAGCTCGATTTGCGTGCGCAGGATGCTGATGAGCCGTTCGTTCTCCCAGGGTTTCTGGATGAAGTCGCGGGCGCCCCGCCGCATCGCCTCGACCGCCACGTCGATGGAGCCCCAGGCGGTCATCACCACCACGGGCAGCGTGCTGTCAAGCGCCTGCAGGCGCATCAGCAGGTCCAAGCCTTCCTGGCCGGAGGTGGTGTCGCGGGCGTAATTCAGGTCAATGAGCGCCGCGTCGAAGTCGGTCTTCTCGACGGCGCGCAAAACCGCCGCGGGCGACGCAGCCGCCTCGGTCTGAAATCCCTCCGCCTTCAGCAGCAGGCGGAGCGATTCCAGAACGTCGGGTTGATCGTCGGCAATCAGCACGCGCGTGGTGGAGGAGTCGGGTGGTTTCATGTGTCCTGGCGGTCCATATCTTAGCGCGGTAAATCCCAGGTGTCAGGTGTCGGACAGCGAGAATGTATGAAGGTCAAGCGATGAAAGGTGAGAGCCGCATGACTCGTCGCGGGTTTACACTTCATCCTTCATCCTTCAAACTTCATCCTTGACTCGTCACTCGTCACTTGCCACTCGTCACTCGTATCTTAACGCCACCATGGGATCGACTTTCGTCGCCCGACGCGCCGGGATGTAGCAGGCTAGGAAGGCCACGAGAGCAAGCAGCGTCGTCACGATGGCAAACGTGACCGGATCGGTCGGAGAAACGCCAAAAAGGAGACTAGCCAGAACACGGGTCAGCAACAGGGCCCCCGCCAGACCGGCCAGGACTCCGAAAAGCGCGAATCTGAATCCCTGTACCAGCACAAGTTTCAAGACGTCGCTTCCTGCCGCGCCTAGAGCCATGCGGATCCCGATTTCGTGGGTTCGGCGTGCGACGGAGTAGGCGAGCACCCCATAGATTCCCACTCCCGCAAGAATCAGTGCCAGCGCAGCAAAGATTCCCAGCAAGACCATCAAGAATCGCCGCTGCGCCGCCGGCTCACCCGCAATCTGATCGAGAGGCCGGATATCGGAAACTGGCTGGTCTTTGTCCAGGGTCAATACGGCGCGGCGAATGGGGGAAGCCATCGCCAAAGGGACAACGGCGGTGCGAACGACCAGGAGGCGCGGACTGAGCAGCCACGGGTATTGGGTGTAAGGAATGTACAGCTCGTGCTGAACGCTGACGTCAGGCCCCATGGTCCTCACATTCGCCGCCACGCCCACCACCGTAAGCCAGGGCATCTTGTCGCTACCCTGCGATCTCAGCCGCTTGCCGAGAGGATCCTGCCCCGGCCAGTTCCTGCGCGCGAGTTCCTCGTTCACAATCACCACGCGCTGCGATTTCTCGGTGTCACCATCGGAAAAGGCCCGGCCTTCACGCAGAGGAATGCCCATGGTCCGAAAGTACTGAGGCGCGATGACCAGGTAGTTGGCATCGGGCATCAGCCCGGGAGCTGGGCTGGGGTCCTCCGCTGTGACAAAACCCATACCAGCCCAGTTGTCGACAGGCAAGCCGCTGGCG
>JAIQGB010000400.1 GCA_020072905.1 Terriglobia bacterium
TTTACATCAGTGCGCTAAGTCTTGTGGCTTTCATGTGTTATGCCCTGGAAACGAGCCATATCTTTAGGGCGGCGTTGAACAATGCAACGCTGGTCGGAGTTTCGGACACGCTGTCGCGCGAAATATATTGTGCGGCATTTTGCAGCCTATTGATTCGAGGCAACTTGCAACCTCACGCGAAGGAGAATGAGAGCACACATTGGAGCACAGCATGCCTTAGAAGAAGGCGGAAAGTGAGTGCTCCGTGTGTGCACGAGACGCGCGGGGCCGCGAGGTGAGTGATGGTTGCGATCCTGGTGCTAGCGACGTTCGTGGTTTTCGTTCTAGTGGACTATTACTTCCAGCGGCGGGCGCCGCAGCGGGTGGAAGCTACGGCCGCCGCGGCAAAAGTCGAAGAGCTGCCGTTCCCGATGAACATGGTGAGCGGTTTCAGGCTTCCCGCTCACGTTGCCTATCACACCGGTCACGGCTGGGCCCTGAAGGAAAGCCGGCAAGTGGTGCGCTTGGGCATGGACGACTTTGCCGCGCGCCTGATCGGCAGCCCCCCCCCCCCCCCCCCGCCGGCGCGTGGCCGCTGGCTTCGCCAAGGCAAGAAGGGCTGGACACTGACGCGCGGCGGACATCGGTACGAGATGCTCTAGCCCCGTTCGGCGCGGGATGGTTGGTGGCCCTCCAGGCTCCGGCGGCGGACGCGAATCTGAAGAATCTGCTGCACGGGCGTTTGGCGCAGCGCTGGATGGAGGACTCCATCATCACGCTGCAAGGCCGCATCGATGGTGGAAGCGGAGCTCACTTGCAGGACGGTGGGCATGCGGTGGGCGACGTCCTGGGGCAATTGCCCGAAGGGCGCTGGGATGATCTGGTCCGCGAGTTCCTGTTGGCCTGAGTGAAAAACCCCGGCGGCGGGGTGCGCGCCGGGCAATCGGGAAATCCTCCCGGAGGAGACTTCATCATGGTAGCGATCTTTGTAGCTCTTATGTTCGTCGGGTTCATTTTGACCGACGCAATCGTTCAAAAAGTAGCTGTGTGGCGCGCGGCGCGGGCACTCGCTCCGGCTCGCGCCACGGCTGCAGCGCGCGATGGCGCTGCTTCCTGGGTGGAGCTGCCGGAGGGCGTTTGTCTCTCTGCCGGACACGCCTGGACCTTGGGGCTTCAGGAGGGTGCCGTGCGCGCTGGCGCTGACAGCTTGGTTGGGCGGGCGCTGGGCGCAGTCAGCCACATCTCCTTCCCCAAAGTCGGGAGCGCGGTCAGGGAAGGCGAGCTGCTCTTCCGCCTGGAACTCGACGGCCGCAGCTTGGCTGTTCCTTCCCCCGTGACCGGCAGGGTGACCTCCGTCAATCCTCGTCTCGAGAAGCAGCCGGAACTGGTGGCTCAGGACCCGTATGGCAAGGGTTGGGTTTGCTCGGTGGTGGAAACATCTCCAGCCCACGAAGATGAATCTCGGCGTTTTGGCGTCCGGGCCGCCATCTGGCTGGAGAGGGAAGTGGCGCGATTCCAGGAGTTTATTGCCCTGCAGATGACACCCGACTTGGCGCTGGGCGTCACCAGCCAGGACGGTGGCGTCCCCACGGCGGGTGTGCTCGCGCAGTTCGATAGCGAAGTGTGGAAAAGGTTCGAAAGGGAATTCTTGCAGTCGTAATGGGTGACCCACACGGTCCCCCATGCGCCGAATCTGGGAGTCGCCAGCCGACCGGCCAAACCCCGCGGCCAGCGGCTCCCGGCCCATCCTGATGACGTCCCTCCGCAGTCCTCTCGAAACAAAAATGCGTGATTTCACCGTGTTTTCCTCCGCCAGGAAGAAATGTCTGGAAAACTCATCAAAAAAGTCCGAATGTTGCGTTTTGTTGTTGAAATTCTCGGCAATCGGCGTGCTTATGAAGGCAATGGACGTGGGAAGCCGCAGTTGACATAGTGTCGCGGCGACCCTATCGAGCGGGGTCGGGAACTCATGAGCAAGGCCATCCTAGTTGACACGACGAAATGCATCGGGTGCGGGGCCTGTGCCGCGGCATGCAAAGTCGTTAACGGTCTTCCTTTGGACGCGCCCGATGCGGGCAATGCACCGTCGGCAAACTCCATGAGCGAGGATGAGCTTGTTGCCTTTGCCCAAAGTCATGGCGAGGTCGGTGGTGTGTTGTCCGCCAAGGCCCTGAATGTCGTGGAGGCGCACGGAGAGGTCTTCGTTCGCCGGTTCTGCATGCACTGCCAGGACCCCACCTGCGCGTCGGTTTGCCCGGTGGGCGCGTTGCGCAAGACGGCCGCCGGTCCCGTGGTTTACGACGCCGACCGCTGCATGGGCTGCCGATACTGCATGATGGCCTGCCCGTTCGGCATTCCGCGATACGAGTGGAAGGTGCTGTTCCCTAAGGTGGCGAAGTGCACGATGTGCGGGCCGCGCCAAGCGAAGGGACTACCGCCGGCCTGCGTGGCGGTTTGCCCGGCGCAAGCGAGCATCTTTGGAGAGCGCGACGTACTCCTGGCCGAGGCCGAAAAGCGGCTACGCGACAATTCCTCCGGCTACGTGCAACACATCTACGGCAAGGAAGAGGCCGGCGGCACTTCCGTCCTCTATCTCTCCGCGGTGCCGTTCGAGGCCCTGGGATTTCCCGCCAACGTTCCCCACGATCCTCTGCCCATGTACACCTATCGGGTACTCTCGAAAATTCCTAACATCGTCACGGCGGGCGCCTTTTTGCTCGGTGGGATTTGGTGGATCACCAATCGTCGCGAAGAGGTGGCGCGGGCAGAGAAGGACAGTGAGCGGACGTCGGGGATGAGGGGCAAAGGACGAAGGACCAAGGACGAAGGGCGAGGGACCAACGAGGACTGAGGTTCGAGAGGAAGAATGGATTCCCGCAGGTTTCCCAAGATCACATTCTGGCGGGTCGTGCTGGTCGCGATTCTGGCGGCAGGTTTCTATTCGACCGTGCTGCGCTTCACGCAGGGCCTCGGCGCCACAACGGCCCTGAGCGACAAGTTCCCCTGGGGCCTTTGGATCGGCTTTGACGTGCTTTGCGGCGTGGGCCTGGCCGCGGGAGGCTTCACGCTGGCGGCGGTGGTTTACATCTTCCATCTGGAGCGATTCCACGCCATTATTCGCCCCGCGATTCTGACGGCCTTCCTCGGCTACGGGCTAGTAGCGGTGGCGCTGCTGTTCGACCTTGGCAAGCCCTACAACATCTGGCACCCGCTGATCATGTGGAATCCGCACTCGGTGATGTTTGAAGTGGCCTGGTGCGTGATGCTTTACACCATGGTGTTGGCGTTGGAATTCAGCCCGCTCCTGTTTGAGCGCCTCGGCTGGAAGAAACCACTTGCACTCATCCATGCCATCACGATCCCCCTGGTCATCGTGGGCGTGATTCTTTCCATGTTGCACCAGTCTTCACTCGGATCCCTCTACCTGATCGTCCCTGAAAAGCTGTACCCGCTCTGGTATTCGCCGCTTCTTCCGTTCTTCTTCTTCATGACGGCTGTGGCGCTGGGCTGCGCGATGACCATCCTGGAGTCGTATCTCAGCTTCCGCGCCTTCGGCAAGCGGCTGGAAATGCACCTGCTGTCCGATCTCGGAAAAGTCATGGTCGTTGCCCTCAGCCTCTACCTGGTTCTCAGGTTCCAGGATCTGAGCGGGCGCGGTGTGCTGCCTCTGGCTTTCGCGCCGACCTACGCGGGCCGGATGTTCCTGGCGGAAATTCTGCTCGGTGTCATCGCGCCCATCGTGATGCTGTCGATTCCGCGGATCCGTACCGATGTCTTCGGGCTCTTCGTTTCCGCGGTGATGGCAATCCTGGGAATCATCATGAACCGCCTGAATGTGAGCATCACAGGCATCGAAGCCGCTACAGGCGCCCGGTATGTGCCCACGTGGACGGAAGCTTCGGTAACGCTCATGATTGTCGCGTCCGGCTTCGTTCTGTTCGGATTGGCAGTGAAGTTCCTGCCGGTGTTCCCGGAAAAGGAGCCGGCGGACAGCCCGGAGGCCAAGTTGCTGAAGGTGATTGAACAGCCGCAGCGAGGTATGGGCATGAGTCTTGTGCTCGCATCCGTTTTCATGTTGATGGTCCTGGGCCTTTCCTACAGTGGCATCAGTCACAGGAGCGAAGTCCCGGTTCCGTTGACGAACGGCAAAGCGCCCGACGTGAAGATCGCACAGGCTGCGTATCACGGCCCCGCGGAAATCATCTTCCCCGGCGGAAAGGATGTCGGCCCGGTGACCTTCAGGCATGATTCGCATGTAGATCTAGATGCTCCCAATTGCGTAGTTTGCCACACGGGGA
>JAIQGB010000401.1 GCA_020072905.1 Terriglobia bacterium
AGTTGACAGTCGACAGTTCACAGTTGACAGTCAAAAGCGAAAGCGGGGAGAGGCCTCGCCCCGTTCAATTTGCTCGGGTCTTCTCTGTTCACCGTTCACTATGCACTGTTCACTATTCGCTCTCCCCGAGCCCCGGATCCCGAGTCCCGGTTCTCTAGGGCAGCAGGACAATCTTCGACGCGGGCTTGGAGAACTCCTCCGACTTGAACTGGGTGCGCAGGAAATCGAGGAACGCCCGGCCCTTGGGGCGGCCGTTCGCGCGCGTGGCTCCAAGTTGGGTGAGGAATGTCAGCGCGTCGCGAATTTCGCCGTCGCGCAGCCCACTCATGCCGCGCGTCTGGGCGTCAGCCTTCTTGAATTCCTCGACCGCAAGCTTCACCGCGTCGTAGATTTCCCTCTGCACGCGATAGTCGGGAGGCTTTTCATAGTAGATCCCACTTGAGAGCGTCCGGTAGGCTTCCACCAGCGCTCCGAGCGCTGCCAGCACGTCGGAATCCACTACCCGCCGGTCGTCCTGCGCCGCGCGGCAGATCGTATAGGAGAGCGCCAGCAGCAATTTTTCGTGCTCGGCCACGAACGCCGCCGGGATCTTGGCGTCCGCGAAGGGGACTTTCGACCAATCCACCTCTCGCCGCTCGAGATCGTATTGCCGGCTGGCGACGAGATAGGGGCAATCGATCGGACAGTCAATCGTGACTTCGCGCTCCGTGCCGCAGCAGACGGCACAGATCGTGTCGCCCCGCGCCGGGCAGAACCTCCGTGGGTTACGCTTTGCGCAGATGGGACAAGCCAATCGCCTTTTCTCCTGATTTCGCAAATGCGGGTCGAACCCCAATTATGCCACAAGAATCCACAGGCGGCCGTCAGCGGTCCGCTGCCCTCGGCAGAAGCGAGTTTTGGCCCAGGGTTCTTGCTAAACCCTGCGGCCGCTTTCCACGGACGCCTTGAGTCGGGCCAGCGCATCGTCCCATTGACTCGCGATCCGGTCAAGCTGCCGCCGCACCTCGCGCAATTGGGCTGGATTCAGCTCCCAACGGTGCTCCCGTCCGCGGCGGCGTCCGTTTGCGACGCCTGCCTTTTCGAGCACGTGCAGATGCTTCGTCACAGCCTGGCGCGTCATCCGCGTGCCGGCGGAGAGCCGTGAAATGGAAAGTGGCTCGCCCGCAGCCAGACGAGCCACCAGGAGCAGACGCGTCTTGTCCCCAAGCGCCGCCAGCACGTGCGCCGTGTGTTTTGTCGACGCGTTAAGCCGATTCGCGAACATATTTCTCCAGCGCTGCCATCTGGTATTCCCACCCCCCCGTATTCTCCTCGAAAACCTTCGCGCGGCGCGCCAGCGAGATGGCTTCAAACCCGGATTCCACCACCGTGACCCGCGTGCCTCCCGCCTCGTCCCGGAAGCGGAATTCCACGAGAGTCGTCGGCTCCTTGGAATAATCGATCCCCGGCTCGACCGAGCCCGGATGCCACCGCCAGGAGAAGAGTTCCATCGGTTCCATCTTCTCGACCATCAGATAGAAGACCATGCCCGCGTACCCTTCGATTGTGACCGTCATCATAAGGCGCGCGCCCGGAACGAAACGGCCCTCCGCGCTCACTCCGAACCACTTCGAGAACTCGGCGAGGTCGGTCAGCGCCCGCCACACCCTCGCGCGCGGGGCCTGAATGAACACGCTTCTCTCAATCTTGCTCATTTCCGATCTTTTCATATGCAACCTCCTGGTTGCATATTATTCCGGCCATCCGAAATATGCAACCCTATAGTTGCCCATCCAGGACGGGTGGAGTGGGGACTGGCTCGCCAAGTTTCCGGCGTTCCGCCGTGTGACCTCAGAAACTGCTTGACTGGGACGGGGGACTTGTCAAGATGATGGGTTCTTTCCCGGAGGTGTTTCCCAACTGTGGCGGCCTCCCAAACTGCGGATGTCATCGTCATCGGCGGCGGGCTGATCGGCTGCTCGATCGCCCTGCGGCTGGCGCAGGGGAAGCTGCGCGTGTGTGTGCTCGACCGGGGCGAGCCGGGCGCAGAAGCCAGCTCCGCCGCGGCGGGCATGCTCGCGCCGCAGGGGGAGACCGTCGAGCCGGACGTTTTCTTCAAGTTGTGCGCGGCCAGCCGCGATCTCTACCCCAACTACATTGCTGAGATTGAGGAACTGAGTGGCCAGGCCCTCGGTTACTCGCGCGACGGCACGCTGCTGGTCGCCATTGACGAAGGCGAAGGTCACCAACTCGACAGGATTTACGAGGCGCAATCGCGCCACGGCCTGCCTATCGAGAGCCTCAAGCCGGAGGAGATTCATCGCCGCGTAGCAGGACTGTCCCCCGAAATCCGCTCCGGGCTGTTCATTTCGGGGGACCACTGGGTGGACAACGGCCGGCTGTGCTCTGCCCTGATCGTGGCGTGTCGGCGGGCGGGGGTGGACATCCGCGCCCGCCACGCCGTGACCAAGCTGAACGTTCGCAGCGGGCACGTGGACAGCGTCGAGGCCATCACCGCTCCCGGACCCGGAGGCATCACGACCCTCTCAGCCGGCCAGTACATTCTGGCCGCAGGCTGCTGGTCTGCGCCCCTCGCCGAACCCCTGGGCATCAAGCTCCCCATCGAGCCCTGCCGTGGCCAAATGATCGAGTTCGATGCCCCCGCAGATTTGCCGCTGGTGGTCCGTGCGGGCCATCACTACCTGGTCCCGCGTCCGGGCCGGCGGGTTCTCCTGGGGACGACGGCCGAATACGTGGGCTTCGACAAATCGGTCACCGGCGAAGGAATGCGCTCGATTCTCGAAGGAGCTCTGCGCATCGCAACTTTCGTCAAAGGCCTGAAGTTTTGCCGCGCCTGGTCGGGACTGCGGCCCGATACCGCCGATCACTTACCGATTCTCGGAGGCTGTGAAATCCCCAATCTCTTCTTCGCCACCGGGCACTTTCGCAACGGCATCCTGCTTGCGCCCATCACGGCGCAACTGATTTCGGAATTCATTATCAAGGGATCTCCCTCTCCCCTCCTTGACACGTACCGCCCCACGCGTTTCACATCTTGAGTACGCCCCAGCCACCTTGCCGAGGATTCGAGTGGGCACATCAGCGCTTCGGGACGGCCGATTCCACATTTAAGATTGTCAAACAGTCAGGAGACGTCAATTGGCTTCCGCCCAGGCCGCACCGCCGCGGCGGGGCGCGGGGGCAGTGGCCAGGAAGTTCAGGAAGGCATCGAGAAGGGGAGCGTCGAACTGCGTGCCCTTGCCCTTTTGGAGTTCCAGGATGGCATCTTCGAGTGGACAGGCTTTCTTGTAGGAGCGCTCCGAAATGAGTGTGTCGTAGCAGTCCGCGATGGTAATGATCCGCGCGCCGAGGGGGATCTGTTCGCCGGAGAGTCCGTCCGGGTAACCCTTTCCATCCACGCGCTCGTGGTGGTGGCGGACCATCTTGCCGATTCGCCCGATGGCCTTGACCTTGAGGGGCATGAGGATCCGTTCCCCCAAAGTCGTGTGGGTCTTCATCAGCTCGTACTCTTCCGGGGTCAGGCATGCCGGCTTGTTGAGCACGCTCTCCGGAACCCCGATTTTGCCGATGTCGTGCAGGATCCCCGCCAGACGGATCTCCTCGAGTTCCTCTTTGGTGAGCCCGAGCTGCTGACCAATCTGGGCGGCCAGGCGCGAGACCGACTGCGAGTGGCCCTGCGTGTAGTGGTCCTTGGCGTCGATGGTGAAGGCCAGGGCCGTGACGGTGTCCATAAGCGAAGGCAATCCTTCGGCTGAATTAGCTGCAGCTTCTGTGGCGGGTGAACTTTCGTATTCCAGCAGCTGGTGGATCTCTAC
>JAIQGB010000402.1 GCA_020072905.1 Terriglobia bacterium
ACTTCCACGCCCACCTTGCCAATCACGCCCAGAATGTTGCGCTCTGCCTTGGGGGCTTTCGGCCCGACGACAAAATCCGGCCCGCCCAGGAAATAGAAATGTAGCGCGTGGTCTTCCAGCGTGAAGATGCTGTAGATCATCTCGCGCAGCTTCTTGGCGACGGGGGGCGGGTCAACCTTGTAGAGGTCGTCGAGCGCCTTGGTGGCCGCCATGTGGTGCGCCGTGGGGCAGACGCCGCAGATGCGCGAGGTGATTTGCGGCATCTCCTCGGCGGGGCGTCCCACCACGAATTGCTCGAAGCCGCGCAGCTCCGGCACCATGAAATAGGCCCGGCTGACTTTGCCGGCATCGTCGAGAAAGATCTCGATTTTGCCGTGGCCCTCGAGCCTTGTGATGGGATCAATCGTGATTCTTTGTGCCATGACGCACCTCTATGCGGCTTTGCGTTTGCCGGTGAGCAGCGACGCCGGCACGCTGTAGCGATAGAACGTCCCGGCGGGATCGGGGACGCTCTCGAAAACCTTAGTGATCACCTTCTCGTCACCCGAATCCACGATGGAAGCGACGGCCGACAATGCCTTGCCGCCGAAGTCGCGGACCCGATCGAGCGGGCCGAAGCAACCGGAACAGGGCATGCCACCCTTGACGCACAGCGCCTCGCACCCGCCGCGCGTGACCGGACCAAGACACAAGATACCTTGCGCGAGCAGGCACTTCTCCCGGTCGATCAGCACCTGGTGCGGTCGCTTCAGATCGGTGACCAGGAGCTTTTCGGGCTTGGTGGAATTCAGGTCGCACTCGTAGCAGAGCGCGCGGTCACCCGCGAGCACCGCGCCCTTTTCCGGCAGCTTGCCCGCGAGGATCGCTTCAATCGCCTGCAGGGTGATCTTCGCCGTGGGTGGACATCCAGGAACGTAGTAGTCAACGTCGATGACCTGATCGAGCGTTTTGACGCTCTCGTAGAATTCTGGCAATTCCAACTCGCCTTCGGGGACCTTCAGGTGCGGCTGCGGGCGCGTGCCGTTGCCGCCGGCGGTGGAGGGAGAGTCGTGATAAACGTACTGCAGGATCGTTTCCTTATCCGTCAGGTTAGCAAGGCCGGGGATGCCGCCCTCGTAGGCACACGCGCCGTAGGCGATGACGATCCCAGCCTTTTTGCGCAGCAGCTTGGCCATCGCTTCCTGTTCGCTGTTGCGAATGGCGCCATTGATGAAGGCGACGGCGATTTCGCCATCGGCCATCGCCTCCACGTCGGAGCGCTTGAAGTCCAGCGCCACCGGCCAGAAGACGATGTCCACGGCTTCCACGACCTTCAGAATGCCTTCGGCCAGATCGACGACGGCTTCTTCGCAACCGCCGCAGCTTGCGCACCAGTAAAACGCGACTTTGGGTTTGGCCATGGTTTCTTGGCTCCTTCCCTTGATCTGTAGTGGCGCTCTCTGAGCGCCGGGCTGTGTCGGCGGTCGGAGACCGCCGCTACAGGCTGAAATCCTTACGCGGCAATCGCCTCTCTCTTCGCCGGCTCCGCACGGAGCGGCCCGAGGCGGCGAATCTGCTCCGTGAATTCATTCATCACGTCGCGCAGCCGCTCGCCTTCCGACGCCGAAATCCATTCCAGCCGCAGCCGTTCCGGCTCGATGCCGAACTGCGGCAGCATCTTGCGGAGCAGCCGCGTGCGCCGCAGGGCCTTATAGTTTCCTTCCTGATAATGGCAATCGCCGGGATGGCAGCCGCCGATCAGCACACCGTCCGCGCCGTTGCGGAAGGCCCACAGGACCAGTTGCGGGTCCACGCGTCCCGAGCACATGGTGCGCACGACGCGGACGTTCGGCGCGTACTTCATGCGCGAGGTGCCCGCGAGATCGGCGGCGAGGTAGGTGCACCAGTTGCAGAAGAAACCGACGATGGTGGGGTTGAATTTCGTATTCATACCAGCACTCCTTCCACTTCGGCGAAGAGCTGCTCATCCCGGAAGAGGTTCTGTTGCGCGGCGCCGGAGGGACAGGCGGCGACGCAGGTTCCACAACCTTTGCAGAGCGCTTCGTTGAGCACGGCAACCTTCTTCTCGCTGTCAAAATGAATCGCCGTGTAAGGGCACATCGCGATGCAGACGTGGCAGCCCGAGCACAGCTTCTCATCGATCCACGCCGTGTTGGGCTCCATCTCGACGAATCCCTTGTCGATGAGCGCCATGCACTGCGCCGCCGCGGCGCCCGCCTGCGCGACGGTATCCGGAATATCCTTGGGGCCCTGGTTGCATCCGGCGAGGAAGATTCCCTCGGTGAAGGTATCGACGGGGGCGAGCTTGGGATGACGCTCCAGGAACCACCCCTCGGCCGAGCAGCCGAGGTTGAACAGGCGCCGGACTTCCTGCACGTCCGCCTGGGGTTCCATCGCGACCGAGAGCACCACCATGTCCACGGGAATGCGCCGCACGACGCCCAGCAGAGTATCTTCGACCCGCAGGACGAGCTTGCCTTCTTCGGAGGGCGACTGCGCCCAGCCGCTCACTTCCGCCACCTTGCCGCGGATCATCGAAACACCTTCCTCGAGCACGCGCTTGTAGAATTCCTCGAAGCCTTTGCCGGGCGTGCGCATGTCGATATAGAAGTTGTAGATGTGCGCGCCGGTCTTCTCCTTGAGCAGGTGTGCGAGCTTGAGCGAGTACATGCAGCAGACGCGCGAGCAGTACTTGTTGGTGTTTTCGTCGCGAGAGCCGATGCAGTGCAGGACGCCGATGGCCTCCGGCTTCTTCCCGTCGCGCATCACCACCTGCCCAAGCGTGGGCCCCGAGGCGTTGACGAGGCGCTCGATTTCGAGGCTGGTGTAAACGTTGGGGAATTTGCCGTAGCCGTATTGCGGGGCGCGATGAGGGTCGAAGGTCTTGAAGCCCGTGGCCATGATGATCGTGCCGACTTCGACTTCGACTTCCTTGACTTTCTGCGAGAAGTCGATGGCGTCACGGTCGCCGCAGACCTCCATGCACCCCTTGGGGCATTTGTGCGACTTGAACTCGATGCAGGTTTCGGGGTCGATCACCGGCACGGGCGGCACGGCCTGCGGGAACGGCATGTAAATGGGTTTCCGCTTGCCCAGACCCATGTCGAACTCGTTGGCGTATTTGCCTTCCTTGTAAACGCACTCTTCGATACATTCCAGGCAGCCGACACATTTCTCCTCGTCCACGTAGCGCGGGTAACGCTTCACTTTCACCTTGAAATTGCCGACGAAGCCGCTGACCGCGCTCACTTCGGAATAGGTCATGAGGTGAATGTTGGGGTGCTGCTTCACCGCGGTCATCTTGGGAGTGAGGATGCACGCCGCGCAGTCGAGGGTGGGGAAGGTCTTGTCGAACTGCGCCATGTGCCCGCCGATGGTGGGCTTGCGCTCGACGAGATAGACCTGCTTGTTGCCGTTCGCCAGCGTCAGCGCAGCGTGAATTCCGGCGATGCCGCCACCCACGATGAGCACGGCGGGATTCACCGGGACGCGCCGCGGCTCCAGTTCCTGAAGCCAGAACGCGCGGCCCACGGCGGCCTTGACCAGGGCCTTGGATTTCTCCGTGGCCGCCGCCACGTTGTCACTCACCCACGAAACGTGTTCGCGGATGTTTACCATTTGGAAGAGGTAGGGATTCTTTCCGGCGTTCTCCGTCACCGTGCGGAAAGTGTGCTCGTGCAGGTGCGGCGAGCAGGAGGCCACCACCACGCGATTCAGGTTGTGTTCTTTGACGTCCTTGACGATGAGATCCTGTCCCGGGTCCGAGCACATGTATTTGTACTCACGCGACACGACGACGCC
>JAIQGB010000403.1 GCA_020072905.1 Terriglobia bacterium
ACTATCCAAGTGATGTCACCTTCTCTTCCGTGGATTGGCACGCACACGACCACGCTTTGGTGCTGGGGGGCGGAATCGGGATTGGACTCTGGCACATCCGCATTACCCCGGAGATCCGTTGTCTGTGGTGGAAAGTTCCGTCGAGTCCTTCCTCCAGCGATGTCGCGTACTATCTACGGGCTCCGCAAAACGAGGAGGTGCAGATGCTGCTGGGAATCGGGTGGCCTAGCAGGTAGGCTGCTCGGGCATTCGCGTCCGTGCCCACCGCTTCAGAGACGCCCGGACCGGGCTCCGGCGAGCATCTACCCAGCTTGGGAACGATATGTGTGGCTACCGAAGAGGTAGATCGATCCTACTCGGTCGTATCACGCCCATCGCTCCGATCTGAATGCGGCGAAGCGCCAGCGTGACAAGCAATAGTTCCCGGAACGGCTTGAAGTAAGGGCCGTTGCAGAAGCTGCGCGGGGTGATGGCCACGAGTTCACCCCCCGGCGCGAGGAGCGCGAGGACGACAGACAAGAATCCGGTGTATAAGTTCGAGGTTTCTACCCCAATTTCTCGGAGCAGTCGGCGTGTTTCCGAGTCGCTGCTAATCTTCTTGTAAGGCGGGTTCAGGATGGCGCAGTTGAAGCGGTGGGCAGGCGTAAACATCTGCTGCCGTAGCATTCGTACGCCATCTTCGATGAAGTCGTGCCTGATGAGGTCCGACTCAAAGTTGATGTGTTCGTTCTCGCAAGCGATCTGGCACTGGTGCAGCGTATCGGAGAGGTACCCCGCTAAATCGCCGTCGATCTCATAGGCAGTGACGTGAATCCTTTTCGGTTTGTTCGCGCGGCTACTGATTTCGTCGACGAACGCCGCGGTGAGGGAACCTACCCCGGCTCCAGCGTCGAGAAGCTCAATGCTCTGCGGCTCCGCCTCAAACATCGAGGCCATGAGTCGCGCCGTTGCGGGCGGTGTCATGAATTGGCCCAGAGCCGAGCGGCGCTCCGGGTTTATTTTTCGGTTCGCGTCGAGTCGAAAGAAATCAACACTTTCCACCAGCACGGGCCTTTTTCCTTCTGCCGCAATTTCCTATTAGACTTTCTACACAACCCACAATGTAGACCTGAATGCCCCGGCATGCAATAACGGGTGGCGCGGGTGGCGCAAATATCGCGCTTGCTGTCCGTCGGCTGACGGATGTGATAGAGCATCCTTAGGGCAGCGCAGCCCCGGCAGGGGAGTCCGTCAGCTGACGGATAACCCGTGGCTGACCACCCCCAGCCCCTCCTGAGTCAGGAGGGGAGTTGCGCGACCTCCCCCTCACCCCAGCCCTCTCCCCCACGGGGGAGAGGGTGGCCGAAGGACGGGTGAGGGGATCTTTCCCCAGGGCTGACGCCCTGGGCTAAAGTCTTCCGGCCCTCCGGGCCTCGGCATGGGCTACCATCTTTCGGCTCGGTGAGCTAAAGTACTCCCTCGATGGGCAGTCGGTGGGCGGCGCTGCGCTCAGCCAGGCGGTGTTGCCAACGGAAATCGAGTAGGAGGACACGGATCATGATGCGCTCGAAACTTTCACGTCGCAAGCTACTGAGTGGCGCGGCGGCGACGATGGCTGCTGTTCCCGCTTACGCTCTCAGCGGAAGCACGACGAACGACCCCGCCGATGCGAATCGCAAGGGCAGCATCGCCCGCATCGTTACGACTTGTCAGAATGGTGAGAGGCATTCCACCGTCGAAGGGAACCGCGACCAAATGCTTGCGCTCTTCGACCGGGCGCTGAAGCAGAAGCCTGACCTGGTATGCTTCCCAGAAACCTTTACTGGCGTTGGTGTTGAAGGTAAGACGCCCCAGCAGGTTGCCGAAACCGTGCCGGGGCCGACCACCGACGCTTTCGCGCGGCGGGCGAAGGCGCATCGTTGTTACGTCATCTGTCCCATCCGCACGGCGCGGGAAGGGAAGCAGTGGAACTCCGCCGTGGTCCTGGACCGTTCGGGCCAGATCCTGGGCATCTACGACAAAGTGCATCCCGTGACCACGTCGCCGGACTACACGGTTTTCGAGGACGGCATCTTCCCATTCAGATCTGCTTCGACGCGGGATTTCCTGAGACCTGGGCGGCGCTCGCTCGCAAGGGCGCGAAGGCGGTCTTCTGGCCTTCGGCTTACCACGGCGGGTTCGTACTGCAGGCGTATGCCTGCCTCCACCACTTCTACGTCATCACTTCCGTTCACCCCGAGGAGTCGCGCATCATTGACCCCTGCGGGCGCGTTGTGGCGCAGACGGACTCCCAGGTGAACTTTGTCGTCCGCGACATCAACCTGGATTTCGTGGTGGCGCACTATGACTTCAACTATCCCATCCCGGACCGCCTGCTGGACGCGTATCCAGGGCGCGTGCGAATTACCTCCTATGTGGAGGATGGGCACTTCCTGGTGGAGCCTACCGACCCAGCGCTGACGACTGCCCAGTTGCAGGCCGAGCAAGGTTTCGAATCGAGCGCTCAGTACTTTGATCGGCACCGAAATGGCTATGCGGCCCTCCGTGCCGGGCAGACGCCGCCGAGTCAAACCGCCGCCCACGGGAAGCGGGAGCAATACGCGAAATAGAGGCTCAGCAGGTCACCGGGCAGGGCACTTCATGACGCGGACCTCACCGGGCGAGGTTCCGTCCCCTTTTGCTTGAAAACAGCGGCTGCGAACGTAGCGCTCACCATCGAAGACGAACAAATCGACCTCGCTGGTCTCCGCCGATAGATTGGCCCACAAGACCAGATTGCGAAGACCGTGGGCCGTCGAATCCTGAATGCCGATCCGATCGGCAAAAGCACTGCTGAGAATCAATTTCAACTTGCCCTCTCCGCTCTTGAATAACCAAACAGGACAGTTCCCAGTTGCTCCGCAGTCGTGCGGTGACACCGAACTCACCAGGATGCCGTCCGTTTTCTGAGCTGACAGCGAAACACGGCAATACCTCAGCTCCGACGCTCGGCCTTCCTCCCAATCTGCATTAGGGTCGCTCGCCAAAGCCGACACAATCTGCTGTCGTTCCGCGGGGCTGATTCCTGCCTCCTGGAACGTTTTGTTTACGACAATCGTTTGAGCGCGCGGCAATTCCGCGGCCGAGGCGGTAGCGGCGAAGACGCTCACGATGATGATTGGGATTAATCTACACGTCTGGGGTTCCTTCATGGATTAAGGATATCTCCATTGCTCGAATAATGAGCGGATTGATTTCGCACGCCAATGACATCGTGGACAGGCCGAGCGCGGCCACACCCCTCGAGCGCCGCTACAGTTCCCAGGGCTTACGCCCTGGGCCACAATCTTCCTGCCCTCCGGGCCTTCGCCTTTGGCACGGGCCTTCTCTGGCCTCATCGCCCGAGGCGCGACTGGGCCGGTAGGGGTTTCCGCAGCGGCAATCATCCCCTTAGACGGGGGCGCACGAGGGGAGGGCTTCTTGCCATGCCGTCCCCTTGCTATTCAGCTCGGGGCGTGGAAGCATAAGCAAAAGAGCGGTTCAGAACTGGTCGGGGGCAGGCAGGGGAAATCACAAGGAGGCTTCGGCATGGTCAAGTCACTTAAGGCGATGGTCCTGTACATTGGCGTTGTGATCATGCTCCTATTTGGCTTGACGGGGATTGCAATTGGGGCCCCTACAGTAGCTGATTGGGCCAGCCTGTCAGCCCGGTACATCGCGTACTATGGCATCTCGCTGATCGCCGGGCTGGCGCTTCTGGTTTCCAGCGCGCTTTCTCTCCGCAAGACGTGGAGACGCCAGATGACCCTTTGCGGACTGGCAGCGGCGGCCGTACTGGTCTTCAACCAGTTTCTGGGACTGCAGTTCCAGGCCATCCTCTGCTTCACGCCGAGTTGACACCACCACAATGTGCTCCTAGGTTGGAGCTACCTCGTGCCCGTGGGACTTGCCGCCACTGAATCCCTGCTGGCGCGTCGCCCTTCGGGCGATCATCCTGTGAAGTAGCCTAAAAATCAGGGCAGACTGGTTTTGCGGGACTGCACCGGCTGCTCCCGGCCCGGTGACTCGCGCGGGTGGCGCAGACATCGCGTCGTGTGCGATGTCTGTGGTCAGATGGAGTGCCGGGGGTGCGCAGCCGCCGCAGGCGGGGTGTCGGTTGGCGGATGGCCCACGGTGCGAGGCGGTTGTCGCGAGGTGTTTGGAGGTGCTCGGCCACGCTACCCGATATTCAGCTAAAGAATTCCCAGGGTTTCGAGGAGGGCCGCCAAGCAGCCGATAGCGAGCAAGCCACCTCCCAAGATATGTCGAAGCGCCCGCGCGCGCAGGGTTCCTTCAATATCCTTCTCAATCCGGTTGGAAATCAGGAACAGGGGAGCATTTTTGCCCTTGGCGATGACCTGCCGGTCGGCCTCGTCTTTGGACTGCGGATTCGCCGTGCAAGTCCCGGTGATGTCGTACGACTGTTCGGGAAGGATGCAATATTCGGTCAAGCGATAATCTCCCGAGGAGCGAGCAAAGCCGCCGGCGAGCGGGCCTAATTCACGCGCCAGAAAAATACCGAACAGGAATCTGAGCGCCGGCACGATGATGCGCCGCGATTCTTTACGCTCTGACCCCTGGGGAGCATCGGGAGACAAGTCCGCTCCCTGATAGAGTGCGGTCCTGCGACCGGCAGCAACGCGCGAAACATAGCTTCGGAGTTGCGAATCCGAGGGAGGCAGTCCCGGGCCATCGGTCAGGGGCTCCTCGGTCTCCCAGGCGTGGCCGGGCAGCAAACCCGGCCTCTTGCTGATTTCGCTTTGGCCGGTCTGCTCGAGGTCATACTCGGCGCCCTGCGGGTCAACCGGCACTCGACCGGTCTCGTCCTCCAGGCAGAAGCCGACCCACGCCGCGTCCGTCAGGTAAGCGGACCAGTTGCCGGAGCTGCCCCTCAAATCACCCGCCCAGCGTTCGATATCCACCTTGTACAAAAGGCAGGGAACGGAGGTGACGGGACTGAGCAGGGTTCGCTCTCCCATCGCTTTCCCGTGAATCTGCACCAACCCCATGGCGATGCTTCGTATCGGCACCAGAGGCGTGTCCGCGACGACGCGGTATTTCCAGAAAATCACGAATCCCTTCCCAAACCAGAACAGGCCGAGGAGGAGTCCAAGGGCGGAAAGGGTGCGATAGTCAACGATCGTCTTGGCCCGCTTGTCCTCCGGATATTGATGATGGAAATGTAAAGTGGGCTGGTAGAAAGGCAGATCGACGGGCATCGCGTAGTCGGCGGTGATCCGCTGGCCGGAAGGGGTTGTCTCCACCTTGACGTCTTCGCGCTGCAGTGGGATGCGGTATCTTTGCGCATCGCGGCAGATCGCATCGCGCAACCGTTCGGCTGATTGCTCGTCCCCACGCGAGGCTCGCCCGCGGACTTCCAGGTCGTCCTTGAAGTAAGAATCCAGGAAATACAGGGGGAAGACTTTTATGCCGGTATATACAACTACCGCCGCGACCAGCAAACCCAGAATCGTTTTCCAGGAACCGGTGGCACGCTCGCTGCGGCGCCTCATCGGCCTCCTCCCTCGAAGCCTCGGAATTGCGGCCTCCAGATCATGAGTCAGATGCCTTTGTTCGAGGAGTCATCATCGGGCCTTCGCTGACCGCGCTCGTGCCAAGTATATCAGTCCGAGCGCTGTAGCGCTGGTCGGAGCCTGCCCTGACGCAGGAAGGGAC
>JAIQGB010000404.1 GCA_020072905.1 Terriglobia bacterium
GGCGTCACCGCCAAGGACATCATCCTGGCCATCATCGGCAAGATCGGGATCGCGGGCGGCAACGGTCACGTGATCGAATACGCGGGCGAGGCCATCCGCGCGCTCTCGATGGAAGGCCGCATGACCGTTTGCAACATGTCGATCGAAGGCGGCGCGCGCGCCGGCATGGTGGCGCCCGACGCGACAACCTTCGCCTACCTCGAGGGCCGGCCCTATGTGCCGCGCGGGAAGGATTTTCAGGTCGCAGTTGATTATTGGAAAACGCTCGTGCCCGACTCCGACGCCCACTTTGACCGCGTGGTCGAACTCGATGCCTCGCAAATCGCCCCACAGGTGACCTGGGGCACCAACCCCGGCATGGTGACAGATGTGACGGGGCGCATTCCTGACCCCAATTCGTTCAGTGACCCTGTCGATCGGCGCGCCGCCGAGAGCGCGCTCGAATACATGGGGCTCGAGCCGGGCACGCGGCTGATGGACCTCGCGCTCGACCGCGTATTCATCGGCTCCTGCACAAATTCCCGCCTCGAGGACTTGCCCCTGGCAGCACGCGTTGTGGCGGGCAAGAAGGTGGCGCGGACCCTCAAAGGCGCGCTCGTCGTCCCCGGCTCGATGCAGATCAAGGCGCAGGCGGAGAAGGAAGGGCTGGACCGGATCTTCCGCGACGCGGGCTTCGAGTGGCGCGACGCGGGGTGCAGCATGTGCATCGCCATGAATCCCGACGTCCTGCCCAGCGGCGAGCGCTGCGCCAGCACTTCGAATCGAAACTTCGAGGGCCGCCAGGGCAAGGGCGGGCGCACTCATCTCGTCAGCCCCATGATGGCGGCCGCGGCCGCCATTTCCGGGCATTTCGTGGACATTCGGGATTGGGAAGTCGGAGTGAGTGACGAGTGACAAGTGACGAGTGACGAGTCAAGACCTGAACACATGAGGAAAGCAAAGAATGTCGAAGGGTTATAAGGACCTGCTCGTGTGGCAAAAAGGGATTGAGTTAGTCAAGGAAATCTACAAGCTGACGAAGCCATTTCCCAGCGATGAACGATTTGGGTTGGTATCTCAGATGCGACGAGCAGCAGTCTCTGTGCCATCCAACATCGCTGAAGGCCAGGCGCGGCACACAACCAAAGAGTTCATCCAATTCCTATCTCACGCCGAAGGCTCGCTTGCAGAACTCGACACGCAAATCATCGTTTCGATGGAACTCGGTTTGTGCGCGCCGGGATCTGCGGCACGATCACAGGACCTTGGAGGGCAATTGAAGAGGATGTTGAATGCATTGAGGCGAAAGCTCGAAGAAAAGTCGAGTTGAGTAAGAGTTTTTCACTCGTCACTCGTCACTTGTCACTCGTCACTTTGAGGAAATATGCAACCATTCACCAAACACACCGGCCTCGTTGCTCCGCTTGATCGCGTGAACGTTGACACCGACCAGATGGTGCCGAAGCAATTTCTCAAGTGGGTCACGCGCGAGGGTTATGGGCACGTCCTCTTTTACGACTGGCGGTATTTGGAGGGAGAAATCCCCAATCCTGACTTCATCCTGAATCAGCCGCGGTACAAGGGCGCCTCAATTCTACTGGCGCGGGCCAATTTCGGCTGCGGGTCGAGCCGCGAGCACGCTCCGTGGGGCCTGCTCGATTACGGTTTCCGCTCCATCATCGCACCCAGCTACGCAGACATTTTCTACAACAATTGCTTTAAGAACGGCATCCTGCCCGTCACGCTCCCGGATGCGCAGGTGGATGAGCTGTTCCGTCGAACGGAGCGAAAGGGCGGTTATCGGTTGACCGTTGACCTCGAAGCCGAGACCATCACGGACGATGCCGGGCTCACCGTCCCGTTCCAGATTGACCCGTTCCGCCGGGACTGCCTCCTGAACGGCTGGGACGATATCGGCCTGTCGCTCCGCCACGAGGACCGCATCACCGCTTACGAGAAGGGTCGGCACCCTTCGGCGAAAGTGTTCGGGATGGTACCTAACCAATAGGCCGGTTCAACTGCAGAGCCATCAGCGCAAAAGATCCCGCGATGATGATGACCGCGATGATCGCCAGGGCGTTCCAGAGGTTTTCGCTATTACGCGTATCGGGCTCGCCTTGCGGCACGAAGTAACCCAGAGCAAGACCGCTCAGGAGCCCACCAAGGTGCGCGGCGTTATCCAACCCCATCCCAAAGACTCCACCGATCAATCCGAAGGCGAAGATGTAGATCACCCAGCGCCAGAGCTGGCTGCGGAGTTCCTTGCCCAGGCTGCCGTGATGGAAGCTCGCGCCGATCAGGGCCCCGACCAGGCCGAGCACCGCGCCGGACGCGCCGATGGAGAGTCCGAAGGGACTCCAGAAAAGGCTGAGGACGAAGCCGAGGATTCCCGTAAGCAGATAAATGACGATGAACTTCGTCGTCGAGAACATCGATTCGACGGTGGGACCGAGGTCGAAGAGGCACCAGAGGTTCATGCCGATGTGAAGCAGGCCGGCGTGCAGGAACATGGCCGTCACCAGGCGCCACCATTCACCGGCGAACATCAGCGGACCGTACTTGGCGCCCAGGCGCACGAGGACGACACCGTCGATGCCACCGCTGAACCCTGATCCCGGCTGAGCACTTTGTTGGGTCAGATACCAGGAAATTCCGTAGAGCGCGATATTCGCCGCCACCAGCGCCGACGTGGCCGTGGAAGGAACCGGGATCAGACCGCCCAGCACGCGCCCGGGAGTCGCCGTGCCGGCGCGGGAAGCGGGGGCCTTCACGGAGCTGCCGCACAGGGGACAGACGGAGGCCTTACGCTCGATCAACCCGCGGCAATGCGGGCACATGCGGTGGGAAGCCTCATACGTCTGCTCGCGGGAACCGAAGGCCGCGCGCAGCGCGGCTTTGAAGCGCCGCCACTTGAACCAGAATTGCGGAGGAAGGCTCATGAATCCTGAAGCCGCCGAGCTTTCTCGCCCCGAAATTCGATTATAGCCCAGCCTCAAGGTCCTCGGGGATTTTCGTTTGTGCAGCGCACACGGCTTGACTAGAATAGCGCCCACGCAGGCGGAGGAGGCACCATGAAATTCGAGGATGCCGGACGGGCAATCGACAAAGAAGTCGCAAGGCTGGTCCAGTACGTGAACGAGAACGTCAAACCGCAGACGCGCCAGGAAGCGGCGACTCTGTTGCGGCGAGCCTCGCGGGAACTGGCGAAGCTGGCCAGAGACCTGCAGAAGGCGGAACGCTGACTTTGCGCTATCGCATGGCTGCGGTGGCCCTGAGCCGCACGCCCCTGCGCGGCACGGTCGCCATTGGACTGGCGCTCGGGATCCTGTTGGTCACGACGGGATGCGTGCACCGGCGGCGGCCGTCACCGCGCGCCGGCCGAGTGCCTCCACCCGCGGCGCCGCGACCACGGCCGCCAGGCCCTTCTGCTCCTGTACCCGCTCCACCTCGGGCCCCGGGGCCCATCATGCAGGGAGAAACCGGAATCGCCTCCTGGTATGGGCACCCTTTCCATGGGCGACAGACGGCGAGCGGTGAAGTCTATAACATGTATGAGATGACCGCCGCCCATCGGACGCTGCCCTTCGGCACCCTTGTGCGCGTGCACGACCTGGAGAACAGCCGGGATGTTCAGGTGCGCATCAACGACCGCGGGCCGTTCGTCGAGGGCCGCATCATCGATCTGTCTTTCGCCGCGGCGCAGGCAATGGGCATGCCTTCGACGGCGCTCGTACGGCTGGAAATCCTCGGCCCGGCAACTCCGGAGACGAGCGCGAGCGAACCGGGAATCTTCGCGGTCCAGGTGGGCGCGTTCCGCGACCG
>JAIQGB010000405.1 GCA_020072905.1 Terriglobia bacterium
TAGTTTCCGGCAGAATCTAGGAGTCGAAGAGGAGGTTTTGCCGTGAAGAGGAAACGGTTCAGCGTGGAACAGATCGTGGCGATTCTGAAGCAAGCCGAGGTGGGCGTGCCCGTTGTAGAGCTGTGCCGGCAAGCGGGGATTACCGAACAGACCTTCTACCGTTGGAAGAAGCAGTATGTGGGGTTGGAGGTGGACCAGGTCCGGCAGCTGAAGCAGCTCCAGGAAGAAAATGCTCGGTTGAAGAGGTTAGTGGCCGACTTGAGCTTGGACAAGACGATGCTGCAGGAGGTGCTGTCAAAAAAACTCTAAAGCCCTCGCGGCGCCGCCCGGTGGCCAGTTACCTGCGCGGCGCATACCGCGTGAGTCAGTGCCGGGCCTGCCGGACGGCGCGGATCGCGATTTCGACCTATCGGTACCAGAGCCGTCGGGAGCCGCGGACAGCCCTCCGGCTCCGCATGCGGGAGATCGCGCAAGCCCGTGTTCGCTACGGCTACCGCAAGATCCGGGTGTTGCTGAACCGCGAGGGCTGGAAAGTGGGCAAAAAGCTGGTGTACCGCTTGTACCGAGAAGAAGGTCTGACCCTGCGGTCCAAGCCTCGACGGCGGCGGGGTGCGGCCGCGAATCGCCGTGAGCGATTCAAGCCGAAAGCGCCGGATCAAGTTTGGAGTTTGGATTTCGTGGCGGATCAGCTGGCCGATGGGCGGCGGTTCCGCGCCTTGACGGTGGTGGACGTGTACACGCGCCAGTGCCTGGCGATTGAAGTGGGACAAAGGCTGAAAGGTAAAGACGTCGTGGCCGTGCTGAATGAAATTCGGAGGGAGCGAGGAACACCGAAGGTGTTATTCTGCGACAACGGCTCGGAGTTCACGAGTCAAATCCTGGACCTATGGGCATACCACAGCGGCGTGCGGATTGACTTCTCGCGACCGGGAAAGCCGACCGACAACGCCTACGTGGAATCCTTCAACGGAACATTCCGGGCGGAATGTTTGGATGCCCACTGGTTTGCCACGCTCAGCGAAGCTAAGCAGGTCATCGAGGCTTGGCGGCGGGAATATAATGCGAGTCGCCCTCACAGGGCTCTCGGGGAAAGGACGCCAAATGAATTCGCTGGTCAGTTCGCGGCTATTGATTCCTGCATAAGTAATGGCCTATTTTACGCGGAAAAAAAGCGGGCTGTGGCGGAGGAAAGAGCGGAGCAGAGACTCGTTCGTCTGCAACGCGCGCGCATGCCGATGAGTCATGGCCGCGAGATCTTCAACTTCAAAGGCGGGCCAATTGGCAAGGGGATTCATTTTCAAATAACTCCAGGCGTACTCGACCGGGTTGAGTTCGGGCGCGTAGGCAGGCAGGAAGAAAGGATGCAGGTGATCGACGCCTTCAACGAAACGTCTCGTCCGCTTGGCGCGGTGGGCATTGAGGCGATCCCAGAGCAGCACGCACGGACCGTTCAGTTCCTGGTTCAGATACCGGAGAAAGCCGATGACTTGCCGGGCGCCGATCTCGGCCTGGGGATGAAGACGAAAGTAAAGCCGCACGCGGTCTCGGCGGGGGGACACGCACAGGGCAGGGAGGGCCGATACCTTCTCCAGACGACGCCCGCGCTGAACCAACACCGGCGTCTGGCCCCGAGGCTGCCAACTACGGCGAACCAGCGGGCCCATCAGCAGGCCGCTTTCATCGAGGAAGATCAGCCAGGCGTTCAGCCGGCGCGCTTTTTTTTAAGGGCCGGCCAGGTTTGTTTGATCCACTGCCGGATTCCCTCTTCATCCCGCTCGACGGCCCGCCGGGCAGGCTTTTGCGGGCTCCAACCCAGCGCGTGGAGCAAGCGACCAATATGGTCCACGTGATAATGGACGCGGAAACGATGCTCGATCAACCGAGCCACCCGAGGGCAGGTCCACAGGTCGGTGGCGAATCCCGCCGCCCGAGCGCCGCGCAGCAGTTCCCGCTCCAATCGGCGGGTCAGCGGAGCAGGCAGTTTGGGCGGTCGCCCGGAAGCGGGTCGCGCCGCCAGCGCCGGGCGACCTTTCTTCCGGTAGGCGGCTTTCCATCGACGCACGCTTCGCCGATTCACGCCGACCATCCGCGCTACTTCGACGGGTTGGTGACCTTGGGCCAGCAGTTCGACGGCACGCAAGCGCCGTCGTTCGAGCTCCTCTGGAGTTCCGGCCGGGCGCATGAGGCACCTCACGGCCACAGTATAGGACATTTATTATGCAGGAATCAATAGCCGCGAACTGACCAGCCTGCAAGCTGCCGGGGACTCACCCTAAGATTGGTACAGAAAAAGGGGACCGCTCGACCCTGGGAGAACTCTCATTTACACTGGTACAGTTTTCGGGGGGCAGGTCAACTGTGGCCTCCAGTGTATCGCAAAACTCCACATGCCCCATACCTTGCGCAGCTTATCGGCATCGGGGTAACCCGCTCCGTTCACCGCAATCATCTCGGGCGAGAGGGTGAATTGACGACCGCCCAAGCTTAGCCCGTGACGGAGCCCCCTCATCACCGCCTTTGCGTTTAGCTGGACGCTGAAGGCAATGCGAAGGCACCGAGACCACGAGAGCGAAGTGGATTCGAGTTTCTCCTGCAAGAGAGACTGAGCGGTCAACTGCACAAGCCTGTCGTACTTCACGCTCGACCGCTTCGCTGAGTAGTTCATTGCGAATGGGATAGAGTCCACGATGAGCAGCCCCCGCTGGGCGAACTGCTTCATTGCCCAGCCTCCGTCGTGCTGCTCAGAAAGTGAGAGCGCCTTCCGCAACGCCCGCATCAGCGTTCTTGGGCGGCTCGCCGGATCAAGTACGTACTGTGGCGAACCCGAGTGCCTCCACGGAGGTGCTTCCGCAATCAGAAGGTAATTCACTTGGCCGCCCGGTAGCTGCTCGGCGTACTCCTGCCACCTCTCCTCAGTGCAGCTATAAATCTCGTTGAGCCTTGGGAGGCTTTTTCGTACTTTTGTCTCCGAAAACAACTCCTCTAGCACGGAAAGCTCTTCCGTAAAGCGCTGTTCCAGCGGGAGTGTCACGGTGCCTCCGCTGCCACGTCAGAGAGGTCTGGTTGTGTGTCTTCAGCACCTCTGGGACTTACCTAGTCTTTGGCGCAGCGTCTCGCTACACTTTCGCCACACCTGGACATTTTGAGCATAGCACCATGAACCGTAGTGAGCACCTAAGTCCTTGCACCTAAAAGGAAAAGGATGGTAGGCCTGGGGAGATTCGAACTCCCGACCCACGGTTTAGGAAACCGTTTCCCCCCATAGTTCGGATGTCTTCGGCACATTTCAGCCAATCCTCACTGCTACCCACTCTTGAGCCCCACGGATCATGAGGGTTTGCCCGAAGCTCCGTATCGTCTGGTTCTTGATCGCGATTAACCTGCTTTTCGCCTGCCTCTACTGACACGCGATGGCCACCATCCGCGAGGCCGTGCCGTGGGTGCAGTGAGGATACTCGCACAGGGCGGGTGTTCGGCAGTCATGGAGATCTGTTAGGTAGGACGTCTAAAGCTTGATGATTTGGACGCCGTTTCCGCCCGACCGGCCGATACCGACGGGAGGCTCCCGGGTTGAGGGGTGAACCAGGACGAAGGCTATAGTTCAGCGGATTTCACTTCACCGAAGTCGGACGTTCCCAGACTCCCGAAGGGGGGCTCCCGAGAGGCACCTGGTAACACACGGAGCACCCGCGAAGAGATGTTATGAGGCGCAATCGCGCCATCCAATGCCGTCCCAAACACCGCCGCGTCCAAGGCCGGTTCGGTCCTCACGGATCGACAGAGCAGAGAACCAGGGACCCCCGAAAAGCCCTCCGTGCAATCAATCAGAGCGGAGGTTTGATCGCAGGCGAAGGGAGCCGTCATCCTCGACCTTCTGCTGACAAGCCCAACGGACAGGATAGCGCACACCCTTCACTTCAATCTCCGCTTTGAGTCTCAGCGACTTCCAATCCGTTCCCCTGGGCAGCACGAACTGTGCTTGCCGGATTTTCCCCGGCAGCGGAGAGCCGGGATCGAGCGAGCCGCCGACATTGATCTTGCCGTCGTCACTCGTGAGGGTCACACGGAGCGCTCCCGGCACGCCGGCGATTCCGTCATTTGCAAACCCAATCACCAGCCCCGGTGACCCGTCCTTTTCGTATTCCCATACGAACGATGGCCTGACGCGATATCCGATCCTCCGGCTGATGTCATCGATCGCCTGGGGATACTGGCGGTAGTAATTCGTGATGTGCTCCGCCTTGATCTTGTGGAAATTCCAGAGCGACCAGTAGTTGGCGCCGACGTCCATGACGTGGGCGATTTCGTTATCGGTGTGCGGCACTCCCTCGTTGACCGCGAGCGATCCGGGCGAGCCGTCGGACATGCCGACTTCCACGATCGCGGCGATCCACGGCGGCCGGTTGCCTAGGGCTTCGATCTGTTCGTTCTCGACGAAGATCGTGTCCGTCCGCAACCAGTTGTGGCTGCGCACCGTCCGATCGACCAATTCCGAATTTCCGACGCGACTGAAGTCCGGCTGGGTGTTGGTGACCAGCGGGGTTTTGGTCCAGTGCTTCAATTGCACTTCGAACATGCTGATCCAGGTTCGCTCGGCCGTTGCGTAATCCGGGAACGGATTATTTGTGAACGGCCACGTGTGTCCTTCACCCCAGAAGCCGTACATGAAAGTATCCATGAACTCGACGAGTGGGTTGCCGTTCAATTCCGCCGCAAGGAGTCCATTAAGCTCGTCAAACGCGGCCTGAAAGGCCGGGTGGTCGTAGCGTGGTTCGGAGTAAGTCTTCCGATGCCGCACTACGTTGGAGCTGCCTTTCCACTCGCCCTGCAATTTCACCATCGGGACTTTGTCGAGGACGAAATCCGGCAGCGCATCCTCCTGATAGTCCGGCGCGCGCATCTGAATTCGGAAGGCAACCCGCTTGCCAT
>JAIQGB010000406.1 GCA_020072905.1 Terriglobia bacterium
AATGCCCGCACCGACGAGATGTTGATGATTGCGCCGCCACGCCCCTGCATGCGGGGCACGGCAAACTTGGAGAAAAGAAACGCGCCCTTCAGGTTGACGGCGAGCAGCCGGTCCCAGGACTCAACCTTCATACCGTCAATGGGACCGCTGATTTCGATTCCCGCGTTGTTGACGAGTACGTCGAGCGAGCCGAACTGGGCGACGGTGCGCTCCACGGCGGAGCGGACGGCGTCTTCGCTCGCGACATCACCCTCCACGGCAAGCGTCAGACCCTTCACACGGAGGCGGTCGGCACACTTCCGCGCGCCCTCCCCGTCGATGTCGAAAATGGCGACCGAAGCGCCCTCCTCGACGAATCGTTCGGCGATGCCCGCGCCGATTCCCACGGCGCTGCCAGTGACCAAAGCTACTTTTCCCTTCAGCCGCATACCCTCATTCCCCCTCAGTTTTGACACGTGACGACAGGAGTAGAAAACCTTCGGCCGCCGAACGACCTCACGCTTTGCCTGTGAGGTGGCAATACGACCGCAAGGCGGTCAATAGCGGCCCCTGACCCCACGGGACCATCGCTCCCTGCGGCATCTTCCGGTAGTGCTCAGCCCGCGTGCTCGGGAAGGTTTCGTAGGAGACACCGGACAGCAGGCCGGTCGGTTCGACGTGGGTAAGCAAAAATCGCATCGCCGATTCTACAACCGGCCGAAACGCGCTTGCCTCCAGCCATCCGTGGCAAATCGCCGTGGAGAACCCGTCCACCACAAACGCGGCGACGGAAGTCTCGATGTAGGAGGTCGAATCGTCGAGAATCGTGTGCCAGCCGCCGCTGGTGTCTTGCAGTTCGGCTAGGCGGCGCGAGAGCCGCCTGAGCACGTCGAGAAGCCTGGAGCCGCCCACATCGTCATTGGGAAGGTGCTCGAGAGTGTGGACCAGGCCGAGCAGCCCCCACCCGTTCCCCCGACCCCAAAGGATACCGTTCTTTGCCTGCGTCCTTTCCATCCAAAAGTGATGAAAGAGGTCCGCAGCCGGATCGAACAGCAGATCGATCTGGGGAAGAATATTCTGGAGGGCAAGCTGTCGATATTCGTCTTGACCAGTCACTTGAAAGAGCTTGGCGAAGAAAGGGCCATCGAAGTGAACACAATCCACAAAGACACAGGGACCTCCGTCGGTTACGCCCTCGGATCGTGCCTTAGCAGATTGGTAGTCCGGATGGTCGGGGGGCAATTCCGGCGGCAATTCGATCGCGGCGTTTTCGTAGCGGACGTAAGCCCCACAAGCGGTCTTCCTGAACTCCGCCATGAACTGCGCATGCCGAAGAGCCGCTTCCAGAAGGTGCGCGTCCTGCGTCATCTCGTGCGCGCGGAGGAGTGCAACTCCCGGCGCCGTATAATCGAATTCGCTCCGCTGCTTCTCCCGCGCCAACCACCCTTTCAGCAGACCATGGACGAAGCTGGCGTACTTGAGGTTCCCGGTCAGCTCGGAGGCGTCCAACAGACCCTCCAGCCCGATGGAATCCCCCCAGAACCACACCTTCCACGCATACGGAATCAACAGGTCGGCAGCGCGCAGCGCGAGACCACGAAACTCATCCAGGTTTTGACTCATCAGAAGGTGTTCCATCGGGGCAGGCACCGCTCCATTCGAGGACTCGCGGTGGCCATGAAGATCGAAGGATCGACGCCAGAGGAAAGTACACTGATTCCAGGTGCATTTCAAGGGAAACTTTCTCAGCAGCAATGAAAAGTTTCAAATCAGTCGTGTCGCCCTTTATATTGTGTATGTTGCGCTTGCCGCGAAGTTGTGCTCCGGCCGCGGTTTTGAGAAGTCAGGGCAACGACCACCACGTTGATTAAGATGAAGATGGCGGCGCCTCGCGGAACGGCTTACCGGCACGGCTCAACTCCTCGGTCACAAATGCGCCGAGCGCGGATGGCAGCCTTCTGGAGAGAAACTTTCCCTCATTCTTCTTTTCGGAGAGCACGCACATCGATGCCGAGCTGCTGGCATTTTTTGTAGAGGTAGCTGCGCTCGAGGCCCAGCGCCTTGGCGGTGTTGGTGATGTGGTTGTCGTGTCGGCGGAGCTCCACCAGGATGCTCTCGCGCTCAAAGCTATCCACGCGCTCGGCGAGCGTTCCGGAGGGAGGAGGCCCCGTCTCTGATCCGCCGATGGTGGCGGGAAGCGCCAGGCGCACCGTGGCCGCGTCCACCGAATCATTCACCGCCAAAAGTAGAACGCGCTCGACCACGTTGCGCAGTTCGCGCACGTTGCCGGGCCAGGCGTATCGCTGGAGTTCCTCAATGGCCGCAGGCTCAAAGTTCATCGGCTTCCAGCCATTCTGCGCGGCAACTTGGCGCGAGAAGTGTTCGACCAGCGTGGGGATGTCCTCCTGGCGCTCGCGCAGCGGGGGAAGGACAAGAGGGAAGACGTAGATGCGGTGATACAAATCCTGGCGGAACTTTCCTTGCCGGACCAGTTCCTCCAGGTTGCGATGCGTGGCCACCACCACGCGCACGTCCACGGCGACGGGACTGTCGCCGCCCACGCGCTCGACTTCGCCTCCCTCCAGCACACGCAGGAGCTTTGCTTGCATGGCGAGCGGCATATCGCCGATTTCATCTAGGAAGAGTGTTCCGCGGTGCGCCTGCTCGAATTTTCCCCGGTGGCGTCCCGCGGCGCCCGTGAAGGCGCCCTTTTCGTGCCCGAAGAGTTCCGACTCAATGAGCTCGGCGGGGACGGCGGCGCAATTGAGCGTGACGAACGCGCCCTCGCGGCGGGGGCTGCGCTCGTGGAGCGTTCGGGCAACGAGTTCCTTGCCCGTACCGGTTTCACCCAGGATGCAGACGCGCGACTCGCTCGCCGCCACGCGCTCGATTTGCGCCATCACCCGCCGCATCGCCTCGCCCGACCAGACGATCTCGTGCTTGCCGAGGCGGCCGAGGAGCTGGCGGTTTTCTTCTTCCAGACGCGCCAGCCGCAGAACGTTTTCGACGGTGAGCAGCAGCTTCTCGGTAGAGAGCGGCTTCTCGAGGAAATCCACGGCGCCCAGGCGCGTCGCGCGCACGGCCATTTCGATGTGAGCCTGGCCGGACATCATCACGACGGGCGCGGCGATTTCGAGCGCCTTCAAATCTTCGAGCAGCGAGAGGCCGTCCTTTCCCGGCATTACGACGTCGGAGAGGATCAGGTCGAAGGCTTGGGCTTTGGCCAGCTCCAGCGCGCGGGCCGCGCTGTCGCACACCGTGGCCTCGTAACCAGCCAGACGAAAGGCGCGGGAGAGCGAGGCTAAAGTGTTCGGCTCGTCATCGACGATGAGCAGGTGCGCCTTGGGAGTCACGTTTGTACTCCGACCTCCTAGGTTTGCCGTCCCGCGGTATCCGCAGCGGTCTCAATGCCTGCGGCGTCGGGCGGCCGGACGGGCAATTCGATGCGGAATGTGGTGCCTCGCTCCGGGTCGCTTTCTACGGAGATCTTCCCGCCATGGTCGCTCACCACGGATTGCACGATGGCGAGCCCCAGCCCCGTGCCGTGCTGCTTCGTGGTGTAATACGGTGTGAAGAGGCGCTCGCATTCTTCCGGAGTCAGCCCTTTGCCGGTGTCCGAGATGGCGAGGCAGACGCGGCCCTCCTGCCGCTCCGTCCTCAGCGTCAGCGTGCCACCGGAAGGCATAGCGTCGAACGCGTTCAGCACCAGGTTTTGCAGGGCGCGATGCAGCAGTTCGGGATCCGCCTGAATCTCTTCCAGATTCTCCGCCAACTCGAGCCGAATAGCGACGGTTGGCCGTTCGGTCGCCTTGA